>CAZGKZ010000029.1:0-3782 GCA_964526315.1 uncultured Geobacteraceae bacterium | reverse complement strand
CCATAGCGTTATCATAATGATAATTGCCAGAGGTAGCAGGGTTGTAAATGCTGGATGGAGCCCAATGAGAAGGCCTGTATAGCCGAGTGCCTGATCAAAATAGTAGTAAGATATGCCGACAATTGTCCCGATTGTCACCCTGCGTCCAGAGCTGCTTTCCCGGGCTCGGCCAAAGACAAAAGGGAGCGAGAAAAAAATCATTGCTCCCACTTTGAGCGGCAGGGTCAATTTTTGCCATAACGAGAGGATATACGGATTGGGGTTTTGCCCCCTTTGTTGTAGAACCTGAATATACTGGTAGAGAGCACTGATAGAAAACATACTCGGGGTGACACTTAGAAGATCCACCTGTTTGGTATTGAGGAAAATATCCAGTGTCAGGGTGGGTATCTTTTGGTCAATAATCTCTTTCTCCAGGAAGGTGACCTGCCTGATGTCCTGACACATCCAGCGGCCATCAGGGCCAATTTCCGCATTACGGGCAGTAATAAACTGTGCAGGTTTTCCCTCATCGTCAAATTCATAGATACTGAGATCATCAAGTCCTTCACCATAAGTCGAAGATCTGACATTGATAAAACGATTTTTATCCCGGGTCCAGAATCCCCCTTCCGGAAGGAGCGTCCCCAAATCAGAAAGGGCAACCTCACGATTTATCCAGGCACGTTGTTCCAACGGTGGGACAATAAATTGGGCAAGGATCAGGACCCCCAGCATCAAGACAACTCCAGAACTTAAGACCACTCTTGAAATTCGAAATATCGAAAAGCCACAGGCCCTCATGGCCAGCAACTCATCCCCATTTGCCAGAGTACCAAGGGCGACAATACTCCCCAGAAGTGCACTGATTGCGGCAAGGTTCAGAATTCGACCCGGGGTAGTATAGGCAATGTAGCTAAAGACATCCGCTATTTGATAGGTTCCCTCCCCAATATCATCGAGCTGACCGACCAGCTCCATGATGGAGAATAGCGCTGTCAAAATCAGCAGAACCAGCAACCACCCCCAGGCTAACCGGAAGCCTATATAACGATTGAGTATTTTCATGGGTCCTTGAATGAGATAAAAACTGTTAGCTTGAAATCCAAAACAACAACTTCCCTTAAGTTTTACGCTTGAGCAGGAACAGTAGCAAGATGACCAGAATCATCTGTGGCCACCAGATCCCCGGGAAAGAGCCGACCAGCCCCTGTTCCATCCAGGTTTTCGCAATAACGGTCATATTGTAGTAAAAGGCAAATACCAATACGGCAACAAATGTTTTAGCATATTTGCCCTGTCGTGGAGCCGTTCTACCAAACGGAATGCCAAGTAATCCCAACAGGATTGTTGAAAATCCGGTAGAAATACGCCATTGAAACTCGGCGTTATCTGATTTAGCTGTAGAGGCTGCCAGGCTGAGTGTTGATGCTGATTTTTGTCGATACTTCATGCTATCAACTGGTTTTGGTGTTAAAGAGAGGTGAAAATTCTGAAAATGGATAACCTGTGATTTGCCCCCATTTTCTTTAAGATTATAATGATATCCATCGTAGAGGACCACAATTTTTCTACCAGTGACCGGGCTGATTTCCTGCCGGGCCTCTCTGGCATGGGTGATTTTGCGGTTGGCACCATCATACTGCTGAATAAATACCCCTTCTGCACGTTTGTTCTGCTCATCAAATTTCTCCAGGAAGATTACGTCCTTGCTCCTGCCAATCTCGTGAAAACGTCCTGGTCTGAGACGGGAGAAATCAAAATTGATCTTAGCATCGGCTTTCAGCCAGTAACTTTTTTCATAAGCCCAGGGGCGAGCATAGAGGGAAAGTCCGGCGACTATGATTGCAACCAGTAAAGAAATCCGCAGCACCGCAAGAAAAATGGTTCGCTCACTTAGTCCGCAGGCCTCCATCGCAATAATTTCTGATTCGGCATGCATCCGCCCTAAAGCCATGATGGTTGAAAGGAATAAGGTGATCGGGATCAAGACCTCGAGGGCAACGATAATTTTGAGGAAGACCAGCATTAAGACAGTCTTCCCCGTCATCATCCCATCGGCAGCAGCAGGAAGATAGCGGGTCGTGGAATAGCCGGCGAAGATAACGACTAAAATGGCACAAGTCGTCGCCAGAGGGGTTAGGATTTCTCGGGTCAGGTAGCGGTTGATAATCAAGATAAATCCAGCAATGAAATTCCAGTCTGTTTACTTCTACTGAAAGAGAGACAGGGTTATCTTATGAAGGTCTCAGCATCATATATCGCCTGAAGTGTAGATTTGAGAGCCGTTGAAGAGACATGATTGGTGTATTCGAAATAGATGACTTTGACACCATGATTAGCTAATTCGGCCTCCACTGCACTGAACAGCACTGAGCCCTTCCAGTCACTCCCGACAAACATCACATCAAATTTAATTTCGTGGTACGCCGCAATTTTATCTCGATGACTCTGCGGTACCACTTCGTCAACACATTTTAGTGCTGATACAATTTCAATTCTTTCGGTAAAGGGGATGATCGGGGTTTTGTTTTTATAGGTCTGAACCAGTTCGTCAGTGCTGACACCGACAATCAATCGATCACAGCCATTTTTTGCCTGTTTCAATAGATTAAGGTGACCGATATGAAACAGATCGAACACTCCTGTTGTGTAGCCAACGATTTCTTTTTTCATTGAAATGTGCTCCCTTTAATAACTTTTAAAATTGGATCGATGTTTAAAGTTTACTTTCGGAGGGGTGCTCCCCGGCTCTCTTTGCCAAAATAGATTCAACTAAATACCAATCATCCACTTTGTCCACATCAACAGCTGCTTCGGCAAAGGGCATTTCAATCACTCCCACCTTTAAGTTCATCCTTTTTGATAATTGAGCCAGTGCGTAATCAAGGGTGAGTTGACCGCACAGATAGCGGAAAACTGCTGACCACCCTATGACCTTCACGACCCGTAAAGGTTTTTTCCGTTCACTTTCCACTTTGCGCCAGAAGTTAGCAGCAGATCTGGCTTGCGGGGTGAGAAATGCAAACATGTTGCAGCCACAAAACCCGCCATCTTTGAGCTTTGTGACGGTGCGCAATGTATCGGGAAAAGCCTTTACGATCAAGTCATAGCGAGCCACTCCAGCAACAACATCGCAGCCACTGTTGCGTGCAGCGGCACTGAAGTGATCAATCATTGCTGGGCTCAACAGGGCATGGTCGGCTGTCGTGACCAGAATTGGAACATTCTCCGGTAGTGACTGCAGGGCACTGAAGGCACTCAAGCTGGGGCTGGTTTGCGGGGCGATCCATTTCACTTGACCGGAGCTGACCAGATCACTCAGTTCGCTATTTTCGGCAATGGATGTTTCTGCCGGGCCAACCAGAATCCGGGTGCCCACTTCTCTAGCTTTCCCCAAAGCATCGAGAACGCGCAAGACCATCGGTCTGCCACCAACCGGGGTGAGTGCTTTGCAGCTCACTTTTGCAGCTTCTGCTACCGGATTGTTCAGTTCACGATCAGCGGCCAGTATAATTGTAGAGAAGGGTGGATCGGTTTGTTTCATTCTGCCCCGAGTTCTTTCTGATAAATACGATATCTTTTGTAGAGAGTGCTCCCTACCGATTCAATGATTTTGCGCATTGCCAGATTTTGTTCCAGAATCCATGACATGTCTACCTCTTTAATCCCTTCCTTGCGAGCCTTCAGGTGGAGCGGTGAAATCAGCATCAGGGCAATCGCTGCTCCCAGCCTGCTCCCCTGATAACGCTGCTTAACCCCCATCAGAGGTACTCTGGCTGATTTTGCGCCGCTGACTTTTA
>CAZGKZ010000028.1:0-9726 GCA_964526315.1 uncultured Geobacteraceae bacterium | reverse complement strand
TGTTGACGCACCCCAACCAAGGCACGGGAAAGCATTGCCCTTGGTGTTTTAGTCAAACTGCTGGCCCGCATTGCCTCGGCCATACCGGAAATTTGATAATCAAGAACTGTTTCGGTTGCCTGTGGAGTAACATCCCGCGGACTTAATCCAGTACCGCCAGTGGTAAGAATTAAATCAAGCTGAAGGTCATCGACCCAGTTTTTTAACAATAGAATTATTTTTTCCTGATCATCCGAAATAACCTGGTAACGAGCAACAGTTGCTATTCCTGACACCAATTCGGCGAGTAGAGGACCACTCTCATCTTCGCGCTCACCGTGAGAACCCTTATCTGAAAGGGTTAAAATTCCAACCCGATACATATCTTCACCCATCAATACCCCCTTAGTTATAAGAATCAACGTTTCCTAGTCATTAACATTCGTCTGGCATTGTTGACAATAGCCTGTCCCACGTCACGGCTCTTGGCGAGCTCTTTAATATCTTTTTCTGATAAAAAAGTCATAAAGCGCATTGCGGCCTGAAGGGGTGTTCGTGGGTGGATGATTAAAGCTTTTTTCATATCATAAAGCTTCACCCAATCACGATTCAGCAAAATAATTCTAATCAGTTCATCACTACTGCTGCGATTTTTTGCTATGGTTAAAACCTCTCCTTCTGAAATTCGAGGATTTCTCAGAACAGCAGTGTTGACCTGTTTATTAGATTCTCTGATTAACAGGGTTCGCCACTCCTTGTCACCAGTCAAAGCCATCTTAATTTTATCTGCAACGAGCATTTCCTGTATTTGCTGATATTTAGAAAGAGATTCTTCCTCAAGCTCTTCATCATCAACAGAATCAGCGTCATCTTCCGCTACTGAAGTCTGTGCTTCTGATTGCGTTTCAGTAACAGGTTCGGGTTCTGGCTCCAAAATCGGCTCAACCCAACCAAGTCTGAGCTTCATGACTTTGTCAGCATGAATATTGTTGATAATTGTGGTTCTCAAGACATCGGTTTTACGCAAAATTTCATCATTATGCGAAAGCATATCTAAAATATCACCGCTACTATTTTCAGCCAAAAACAGTAAGCTTTTAATCCCGATCATTCGATGTGATAGTGCCGACCGCATGACGACTGTGTCCTGGTAACGCAGTTTCACAATGAGATCAATAATGGAGGGATGGAGTTCCTCTTGGCTTAGTGCAGCCAACAAAATCTGTGCAGGGAGAGTTTGAAAAGTACCCAGAGCTTCCTCTTTAAGCTCTTGATTTTCACCATGATAAAAAACAAACAGAACTGTGACCAGGTTGTGACCCGACATCGGCAGTGCACCGCGAGCGGCGGCGAGACGAACACTGTGCCCACCCCACTTACTCATAATCTTGGCGACTTCAGCCGGGATAACTATCTGAACCTTCTCGGTTCCTGATTGATTTTCAGTCAAGCAGACCTCATTTCTTTTCTTGCACCTGTGTATGCAGTCCCAAACTGGAAATATGTCTTACGACCTCATTGGCAGTTTGTTGATCCGCCTGAAGTGCAATTAACAGTGTGCCACTCATCATAACCTCACTATCAACAAACAACACATCAATCATTTTTTCTGCTAAATCATCACGCATCTTTTGGGCCCGGTCCTCCTGATGAAAGGATCCCACGTAAACACCCAGTTGATCACCTACAGGCAATAAAAAAGCAGAATCAACAATTTTCTTCAATTCGGCCAAGCGAATCCGGGCCGCCGCTGCCGGGTAAACCCCCTCCAACAACCGGATCATCGTAACCAATCCACGACCGGCCTTTTCTTGCGGTTGCATTCCAAGTTCCTGTAATAAACCAATGGCTCGGTGCAGTTCGGCAGTATTGATAAAAGGACCAACTGTGACAGTAAAGAGGGGAATTGTGTCATCAACAAAAGGGGTTACTGGTGCAGATTTCTGCTCGGTCTTTATGAGCGGTATCTCTTGGGGTGGCGACATATCTGCGGCAGAAACTTTCTCTACTGGTCGCACCGGAATTGAAATCATCGGAGAGACATACCGACTTAATTGAGGTTGCGGTGACTGCGGGATAATTACATGACTCAGATAGTAATAACCTACACCCAAAAGAAGGATGCAAAAGATCAATAAAATAATCAATAATCCCCGGCGCTTTATTTTCCCATCACTCACACGCCCTACCCTTTGGTGGACAGTATGCTCAACCTTTTCCGGGGTGGAGGAATTCTCGAACAGAAGCGTCTCAAGTCTCTTTTGTTCAATAACTTTATCGGTGACAATATCAGTCTGCTCAGCAGGGCTATTAACCATTGCTGGTATTTTCTGTTCAACCACTACTATCTCCCGAGTGACGTTATCTTTAAACTATCCGAGGCACCACTTAATATTGGTGCCTCGGATATATTTTCAATCTTTGTTCATCTCTTCCAGAATTTTAGCTGTCTGATGAGTTGGTACCTCTTCGTACTTACTGAATTCCATGGAGAACATACCACGATCGGAGGTCATGGAGCGCAACTCCGGAGCATATCTCAGAACCTCAGCCATTGGGACTGCAGCGAGAATAACCTGGCTGTTGGCCTGAGGTTCAACACCGACAACCTTACCACGTCGAGAGTTGAGATCACCAATGACATCTCCCATACAATCATCAGGAACCGTAACCTCCATCGCCATAATTGGCTCTAACAGAACGGGTTTACACACTTCCATAGCTTTTTTGAAGGCCATCGATCCGGCAACTTTAAAAGCCATCTCAGAGGAGTCAACTGAGTGATGTGAACCATCATATAAAGTAACCCGCACATCAACAACCTGGTTTTTCGTCAATGGACCGGTCTTCATTGCCTCGATAATCCCTTTATCAACGGCAGGAATATAGTTTCGTGGTATGACACCGCCGACAATTTTGTCGACAAACTCATATCCGGAACCACGTGGCAGCGGCTTGACTTCAATCCAGACATCACCAAACTGCCCTTTACCACCTGATTGTTTCTTATACTTACCTTGCAACTGAGTTGATGTCTTGATGGTTTCACGATATGGCACCTTGGGTTCTTTCAGGATGATCTCCGCACCATATTTACGCTTAAGTCGTTCTACTGCAACCTCCAGGTGAACCTGCCCCATCCCGGATAGCACCATCTCTTTGGTCTCTTCATCACGCGTGATACGCAAGGTTGGATCTTCTTCCATCAGTCGCTGCAAACCGGTATAAATTTTATCCTCATCCCCCTTACTCTTCCCCTCCAGAGCAAAAGAGATAACTGGTTTGAGGGGGATCAATGGTTCATACATCACCTGGTTTTTCAAGTCACAGAGAGTATCCCCGGTTGCCGTCACCTTCAGTTTTGGGACAGCAATGATATCCCCGGCAGCCGCTAGATCAATAGAATTCTGTTTTTTCCCTTCCAATTTCAAGATATTGCCAATCCGTTCTTTTTCATCTTTATTCGGATTGTACACTTGCATATCACCCGTCAAAGTTCCTGAATAGACCCGCATCAGAGAGAGTTTACCCGCATAGGGGTCGTTAATGGTTTTGAAAACCATTGCAGAAAACGGTTCATCTTCGTTTGGAAGCCGTTCAACAACTTCATCAGTATAGGGTTTAACGCCGGTTTGGGTCCCTTTATCGACTGGAGACGGCAGACAAGCAGTAATATAATCGAGCAGAAGCCGCACCCCGATATTGGCGGTTGCACTGCCACACAACACGGCAGTAAAGACACCCGTCAAGGTTCCTTCTCGCAAACCGAATAAAATTTCCTCTTCGCTTAATGCTTCCCCCTCAAGGTACTTCTCCATTAAATCATCGTCCGCCTCAGCAACAGCTTCCAGAAGCTGCTCACGCAAATGTTCAGCTTCCTCCTGATATTCGGCGGGGATATCAACCTCGTCATAAGTCCCGGTTTCATCAAACTTATAAATCTTTGCCTTCATCCGGACCAGATCAATAATCCCTTTAAAATCCTCTTCGGCACCGATTGGCATAGTCACGACAACAGCGCGGGCACCAAGGGATTTCTCCATAGCATCGACAGCTTTTAAAAAGTCGGCCCGCTCTTTATCCATTTTATTAACAAAAGCGATCCGGGGGATTTCAAACTGGTCGCACCATTTCCAGATCTGCATCGTCTGGGATTTGACCCCGGAGATGGCGGAAACAATGACCACAGCACCGCCGAGAACCCGCAAACAACGACGTGTGTCGTGCAGAAAGTTACTGATTCCGGGAGTATCAACAAGATGCAAACTGTAATCGTTCCAGCGGCAATGATTCAAACTGGCACTGAGAGTCGCCTGCCGTTTAATCTCCTCCTCCTCGAAATCCATTGACGAGGTCCCATTTTCCACTTTACCCAGCTTTTCACTCATCCCCGTATTGAATAACATTGCCTCGACCAGCGAAGTTTTACCGGCACTGTTATGTGCTACAATTCCAAGATTCCTCAATTTTGTCGTGTCGTACTTACCCATGAATTGCTCCTTTTTTTTGAAAAAGCCTGCTCCGGATAGCCGCAGCAGCAGTCCTCCATTTCATTGACGTCATTACGCCAGATAACAGGGTCTGAAGGTTAGTTCCGATTTCTTTCGTAAAGTATCTGTAACCCTTCCAGGGTCAAAAATGGTTCCACCTGATCAATACAATGAGTCGCTGCAGAAATTGGTGCCGCAAGGCCACCCGTTGCAATAACTTTTGGGACTTCGGGTAACTCTTTTTTCATCCGACTGACGATCCCTTCAACCAATCCGACATAACCAAAAAATATTCCGGACTGGATACTGTTGACGGTATTTTTTGCAATAATCTGATCGGGGCAGGAAAAACCAACCCGGGGTAATTTACTTGCCCGTTCGAATAATGCATCGGCAGAGATTCCCACACCGGGAGCAATAGCCCCCCCCTGATAACTACCATCCGGGGAAATCACATCAAAAGTCGTTGCCGTACCAAAATCAACAATAATTAAACTACACTTGGATTTTTCGTAAGCGGCAATAGCATTGACAATACGATCAGCACCGACTTCCCGTGGATTATCATATTGAATCGGCATCCCGGTTTTCATCCCAGGACCGACAATATAGGGAGTCAACTGAAAATACTTCTGGCAAAGTGCTGAAAAAGTATCCAGCATCGGAGGAACAACACTTGAAACAATGACAGCATCTAAATCTGAAAAATGCAATTCTGACAAACGAAACAGGTCATTAATTAACATGGCATATTCATCAACGGTTCGGTATTTATCTGTCCCTACCCGCCAGTTTTCTACCAAGTTTTGGCCATCATAGATTCCCAAAACTGTATTACTATTTCCGACGTCAACAACCAATAACATCTGTTTCTTTAGCTCCCACTACTTTAATTATTTTTTTCAGTCGGTCGTATATCACCGGCAAGAATTCGCTCAACTTTCCCATTATTCAGCTGTAATCGTAATGCACCGTCAACATCCAGTCCCACAACGGTCCCACAGTAACGATGACTGCCCTGATCAACCTCAACCTGCACATTGATCAGCTTACAGAGATTTTCCCAGCGACCCCTTATCGGAGCAAATCCCTCCTGCAGGAATTCAGCATAGTATAAATCCAGACGTTGTAAAAATGCCCGTAAAAAAACTAACCTATCGACTGATTTTCCGGTTTCCAGGAGCACTGAGGTTGCTGGATAATTGAGGCTATCAGGAAACTGGCTCGCGGTCATATTCAGATTAATACCAACACCGAGAATAACAAAATGAATCTGCTCTGTCTCAGCACTCATTTCATTGAGCAAACCGGAGATTTTCGCCCCATTAACCAGGATATCGTTCGGCCACTTCACTTCTGCAGATAGCTGACAAACGTCTTTCAGGGTTTCTACAACGGTGACAGCAGAAAGGAAAGTTAATTGGGGTGCCTGCTGAACAGGGATTTGGGGACGCAACAAGATGGAACAATAAAGATTGACCCCGGCAGGAGATTCCCAACGGCGCCCGAGACGACCTCGGCCAGCGATTTGCTGGTCAGCAACAACTACCGTACCCTCAATACCACCCTCTTCAGCAATTCGTCGAGCCTGAACATTGGTTGAATCTGTTTCGGTAAATGAAATAACTTTTTGACCAATCAACCGACAATTCAGTTCAGTCTCAATATCAGAGGCAACTAATCGGTCTGGGGTGGCAAGCAATCGATAACCAAGGGAATGTTTAGCTTCAATTTTAAACCCTTCTTCACGCAACACTTTCACTTGTTTCCACACGGCCGCCCGTGAGATCTGCAGCAAATCGCTGATTTTCTCTCCAGAAATATATTCTCCGGGCTGGCTACGAAACAACGATTGTATTCTGTCACGTGAAGTCAAAGGTTCTCCGATTAATTAAATAACATGGAAATATCAGCAGCCGAGACAGAATGGGTCAACGCTCCGACAGAAATAATATCGACACCAGTATCCGCAATATCACGAACTCGTTCCAAGCTGACCCCACCGGAAGCTTCAACGAGTGCCCTACCAGCAATCAGTTCCACACCCTGAGACATTTCAGCAAGACTCATATTATCCAGCATAATAATGTCAGCACCCGCCTGAAGTGCTTCCTCAACTTCCGCCATAGTTTGCGTTTCTACTTCAATTTTAAGCGTATGTGGAAGTTTCTCTTTTGCACTCCCAATAGCAGCGGAAATTCCACCGGCAGCCGTAATGTGATTTTCTTTGATAAGAACACCATCGAATAAACCGATGCGGTGATTCCGCCCTCCCCCCATCCGAACGGAATATTTATCCAGAGCCCGCAACCCGGGAACTGTTTTACGGGTATCAACAATCTTGGCGCTTGTCCCTTTGACCTCAGCAACATATTGAGCGGTTAAACTGGCAATTCCACTCATTCGTTGCAATAAATTTAACGCCACCCGCTCCCCCTGTAATAAAATGGAAGCCTTCCCTTTCAGCCAGGCGATAACTTCTCCCTTACGAACAGATTGGCCATCAACAAAGATTTTCTCAAAGCGGACATCATGGTCAAGCATATGAAAAGCCACCTCAGCAACATCGATTCCAGCTAAAGTAAAATCTTCTTTGGCAACCAATTCTGCACGCACGGTACTATCACGCGCTATCGTAACTTCAGTTGTGACATCACCCAGACCAATATCCTCTGCCAATGCGGTACGGACAATTCTTTCGATTTCAAACTGCATCGGTTAAAACTCCAGACCGGGTAAAACCCGTAAATACATCGATATGATTAGGGAAAAGAACATATTTTATAACATATCACTGATTACTCTCGCAACCGAAAACACTGGACCTCCTTATGGAAATCCTCTTTACATTTCCACAACTTGTGGTAAAAATAAACTCTCAACAAAATGTATTGGATGATGATTTTATAAGATTTTAAAAGGAGCAGAAAATGAAAAGATTAATGATCATTTTACTACTTGGACTCCCTCTTGTTTTGGGGGCTTGCGTCAGCAAAAACACCTACCAACAAAAAGTCAATGAATCTGATTTGTTAACCCGTGATGTCTCGGATCTTTCAGCGACCGTCAATCAGTTACGACAAGATAAAAAAAATATCCAGGATGATCTTTCTAAGCTTAATGCTCGCCTGGTTGACGTATTACAGCAGAATTCCAAACTACAACGGGATCTGCTGGCCGCCCAGGCGACGGAGGAACGACAGGAGGGGAACCTCACTATCCACCAGCAAAAAATTGCTGCATTAAGCGAGCAACTGGGAGATATGCAACAGACCAATGATCAACTACTGACCACTATTGAGGAGCTGAATCGGGCCTTGGAAAAAGAGAAGATCGCCCGTGAAGCACGACTGGCTAAAGTTAAAAATACTTACAATCAACTTGTTGGTGCTCTGGAGGCAGAAATAGAGCGGGGAGAACTGACAATTTCCAATCTTGAAGGGCAATTGTCGGTCAATCTACTCAACAACATTCTTTTCGATTCAGGAAAAACCGCCATTAAACCGGCTGGTCAAAAAGTACTTAAAAGTCTTGGTGATGTCCTGAATAAATTTCCAGACAAAGCACTACAGATTGCAGGGCATACTGATAACGTCCAAATCAGTAGCCGATTAAAGGAACGTTACCCCTCTAACTGGGAACTTTCAACGGCCCGAGCTACCAGCGTTGTCCATTTTCTACAGGATAAGGTTGGTCTGGAGGGAGAACGTTTAATTGCAGCAGGATACAGTGAATATCGACCGGTTGCCAGCAATGAAGAAGCGACCGGCCGTGCTCAAAACCGCCGGATTCAAATTCTGTTGGTTCCCCTTGGAACACCACCAAGTGCTGAATAGACACAAAAACAAAGTCCGGAGATCAAATAGATCTCCGGACTTTGTTACTGAAACCTTTCCAGATTAAAGCTGCCTTTGTTTCTAATTTTTTGTCATCTTTGACCCTTCAAGAAAGAGCTTCTTCATTACTGAAAACAAAACCACGACACTTAGCAACCTGACAACGTTTGTACAAAACTACAAATCAGAGCACATCACAACCCGATTCCGCCCATCCTGCTTAGCTTGATAAAGAGCATGGTCAACCCTCTTGAGTAGGGCGTCCGTGCTATCCCCTTCGCGAAGTTGAGCAACACCAAGACTGATTGTTATTGATCCAGCACCGGGAAACTGTTCATGCTCTACATCCTGTCTGATCCGCTCAGCAAAAGGACCGGCCTCTTCAAGCTGTGTACTGGGTAACAAAATCAAAAACTCTTCTCCGCCCCAACGAATCAGCAGGTCTCCCTGGCGAACCAGTCCACGTATCAATAAGGAAAGATGTTTCAAAACCCGGTCTCCAGTACTATGTCCAAATTTATCATTGACCCTTTTGAAGTGATCAATATCAAACATAATCAACGAAAATGGCGTCCCTCCATGATTAGCAAGATGATGCTCTTTAACAACAATTTCATCGAATTTGCGACGATTATAGGTCTCGGTCAAAGAATCCGTCACGGCTAATTGTCCAACCCTTTTTAGACTCTCATTCAGTTGAGCAGCAAGGTCTCCAACCTCAATCAGGGCACGATTCAGTTCAATAGTCCGCTCCTCCACCCGGGACTCCAACTGCTCCCGGGCCTGTCTAATTTCTAATTCAGCCAAATTCCGTTGTTGATTTTCAGAACCAATTCGGGTCAGAAGATCAAAAAAACGGACAAAGAACTTCATCAAATAATCGATCCGCTGCTTAGAAACAATCGGCACATTTTCCAGAGCCTGAAGGTAAGCGTCCATATCAAAACCATAAGAAATGGCCTGACTTCGGAAATAATTATGATCAGGAGGATGGTGGAGAAATTGTCCAAGAAAAAAGAAACCGAGAGGGACTTCATCAAGCATAATGGGGATCGCCACCTCAATAAGTCCATTCGGGCAGGGGTAGGTAAGATACTCCTCCTTATTTAAACATTTCAAAATTCCGGTATCACTCAAAATGCAGTTTTTGCGGCTCTCAGGAGCAATTTGATGGAACCTCGTACAGATATCTTGCCAACCGAAAGAAACCAGCCAATTGTTCTCAGCATCAATCACACCAACAGAGATTCCTGCAGATTCATGAAAAAACAGCATTAACTCTCGCAGGTCATCCAAGTCAATTATTTCTTTTAAACTGAGATTCATATTCGCCCAAATGGATAATAGAAGATAAATGACCATAATGATATTGGTGCAAATAGACACTCATAGCATAACAGGTGATTTTCGTTAATCAACAC
>CAZGKZ010000027.1:5772-9743 GCA_964526315.1 uncultured Geobacteraceae bacterium | reverse complement strand
TTTGTCGACAAGTGCCGTGCTATCGGCATTAATGTCCCAATAATCCCCGGTATCAAGCCAATCAACCTGAAAAATCAGCTCACCGTGCTGCCCAAGCTGTTCAGTATCAGCCTGCCGCAGGATCTGGCCGACGAACTGGGAAAATGTAAAAATAATGACGACGCCAAAGTGGTCGGAACTGAGTGGGCGATTGAGCAATCAAAAGATCTGGTCGCTCATAATGTTCCCAGCCTGCATATTTATACCTACGGTGTGACCGACAATACTCGAAAAATTATTGAAGCAGTTTTTTGAACAGCTAATTTTTCTTAACGTATCCAGAAAAAGGATGATTCTTTACCAGGATTGTCCTTTTTCGACATAAACCAGGGAACAACCCTCAGAATTCGACAATTTTCCAAACCACAATCGCTTTTCACCACCCAAGTTGACAAACCTTGTCCCCACACAGGAAAAAAATGAAAGAAGGAACTCTCAAAGCAGATTTCTTACTGGTGATGACAGCAATGATCTGGGGCTTCGCCTTCGTCGCCCAACGGGTCGGGATGGACTATGTCGGCCCGTTTACGTTCAATGCCGTTCGATTTGCCCTTGGCAGCCTCTCAATACTGCCGCTGATCTGGTTATTGAAGAAAAGAAAAGCGGCGGAGATACAACCTGAAAAACAAAACAAACCAGTTCTGCTGTGGGGAATTGTCGCTGGTGGTGTTCTGTTTGCCGGAGCATCGTTTCAACAGGCGGGAATGGTCTACACAACTGCGGGAAAAGCCGGGTTTATCACCGGACTCTATGTCGTTATTGTGCCGTTACTTGGCTTGTTCTGGAAACAACGGCCAAAACTCAGCACCTGGCTTGGAGCGATTCTGGCCGCAATCGGTCTCTATTTTCTCAGTATCACCAGTGAATTTTCCATCTCTATTGGCGACCTGCTAGTGCTGATCAGTGCTTTTTTCTGGTCTAGTCATGTATTACTGATCGGCTGGCTGGCACCACAAACCAATTCTCTAAAACTGGCTGCTGCCCAATTTGCCGTCTGCTCAGGGTTCAGCCTGATAACCGCTCTGTTGATTGAAACCATCAACTTTGCATCAATCTGGCAGGCAATCATCCCAATCCTCTATGGTGGACTCTGTTCTGTTGGCATAGCCTATACCTTACAGATTATTGCACAACGGGATGCCCACCCTGCCCATTCTGCAATCATTATGAGTCTTGAAGGTCTCTTTGCTGCAATTGGCGGTTGGCTAGTCCTTGGGGAAGTTCTCTCAATGCGTGCGCTGTTAGGTTGCACACTGATGCTGGTCGGAATGTTTTTTTCACAAGTTCCGGGAATCTTTGGTGCGAAGAAACCGGTCAGTTAGAGTTCAGGTGGCTTGGATTCCAAGACGGCTCTTTATTTTTGCCAGATAGTTACGGGTCTCTTCGGGCATTTTCTCCAAGCCATGCCGATCAACATTACCCTGCCCCCAGTTATATGCAGCCAAAGCATGATCCAGGTCACCATCATATTTATCCAGCAGTTGTTTCAGATATTTACTCCCACCCAATAGATTTTGCAGTGGATCAAAACTATCCTCCACTCCAAGCTCCTGAGCTGTTTCCGGCATTAATTGCATTAAACCCTGAGCTCCGGCACACGACACGGCAGTCGAATCATAAGCACTTTCTGTGGCAACGACTGAATGGATTAACTCAGGAGCCAAACACATTTTCTTTGCAACCTGATCGATCATCAGTCCAATCGGATCTGTTTTTTCTGGAACTGGTTTCAGAAGTGAAACCTGTTGGGCTGCATGATACTTGTCAATGATTTGACTTGTCTGTAAGTTTAATTGATCCAATCCAGCGCTGGGAAAAAATCCAGAAAAAACATCATTTGAATCACTCTCATCACCAACAGAGAATAATCCCTGCAATAGATGAAGCTGCGCCAGTTTTATCTGTGCAATTGATTGTTTTTGAGAAATTTCTATATCATTCAAGGAGTTAACCGTCCCATCCAGAATATTTCCAAAGTTTTTTCCGCTATTTTCATGGTGATCTAGAACATTTCTGCTCCTTGGAGAGATTGTAGACTCCACGGATATTTTTGTTGGATCAATACTCATCGGTTCCTCTTTTAAAAGCCGGCGTTACTAGATTAGACGTCCCTGTCCAACTTTAAGCAAAAAGCACACCAAATATCTGTTTCACCAAAGCAGATCGAGTAATCGACAGAGATCTGGCTCTTGTTTTTTCAGGGATTTTCTTCTACAAAGAGATTCAGGAGAATAACATTCTATATGAAAACAACTGAAAAACTCTTCCAACACATCAAACGGCAGGCTGGTCAAGCAATCGGCGATTTTGATCTCATTGCCGAAGGGGATCGAATTGCCGTTGGTATATCGGGTGGCAAAGATTCATATGTCTTGCTCTATATCCTTGAGGCATTACGCAAAAAAGCTCCGGTCAAATTTGAGCTAATTCCGGTTAACATCGACCCGGGATTCCCCGGATACCACACGGCAGTCATAAAAGAGTATCTACAGGAGCAGAAGTTCAACTATGTCATGGCAAAGAACAACAGTTATCAGATTATTGAAGAAAAACTACGCCCCGGTAGCTCCTATTGTGCCTTTTGCGCACGGTTAAGACGTGGAACACTCTACGCTCAGGCGGAACGACTTCAATGTAATAAAATCGCACTGGGACACCATCTCGATGACTTTATTGAAACCCTCCTGTTGAATCAATTTTATTGTGGCACTCTGGCAGCGATGAACGCAAAACACATCTCAAAAGACCATAAACATATGGTTATCCGTCCACTGGTTTATGTTGAGGAGAGGACCATTCAGGAATTCAGTTCCCGGAAAAAGTTCCCCATCGTCTGCTGTTCCTGCCCCGTTGCTGAAGCAGATAACCAGAAACGGCAACAGATGAAACAACTCATACAAGAACTCTCCCAGGATATTCCAGAGGTACGCAACAGTTTGATCAGTGCTATTGGAAATGTCCAGACCAACCACCTTATCGATCAACAGCTGAGCAGAGAGAATAGATAGATTTCTCTAATAGTTGACAGTTTGCCATGGAAAAGAAAATAATGACGAGAGAAGGCTGTTTAGAAGCTTGCCGATCGGAGAAGTCCCCTCCCCATTAAAAAGGCTATTGATTTGAAAAAATATCCATTTTTATCGATATTGCTGATTCTCGTTTTTTTTGTATTTGTGGTCATGATATTTATCCAGTTGCACCCGGGTGAAAAAAAGGGAGAAAAACCTGTAATTGAACAAGGGGAGAAAGCACCTGAAGAAAAGAAGAAAAAAGTTGTTCCCGGGATAAGTGTTCAAGAGAAAAAGAAGCGGTTTACCAAGATAATTACCCCACCAGTCCATCAAGTCTATACCGATCTGATGCAACAATATCAGGACGCTGTTAAATTAATACAGAGTGACGAGCAGAATGAAAAGCTTGCAAATCTGAAATCGAAATACAAGGTCACAACCAATGAAGAGTTATTGATGGCCCTCAAGCCACACCCTCAAAGCATCGCCATTGCACAGGCAGCAATGGAAAGTTCCTGGGCAACTTCACGTTTTTTTAAAGAAGCGAATAATGTTTTTGGAGTCTGGTCATTCAATGAGAATGAGCCAAGAATAGCTGCAGGAGAAAACCGGGGCAGTAAAACTATCTGGCTGAAAAAATATGCTTCAGTTGAGGAGTCGATCCGCGACTACTATCGTACCCTCGCGACAGGAAGAGCCTATAAAGAATTCAGAAAATTGAAAATGAAAACCGATAACCCTTATGAATTGGTCAAAAAGTTGGATCGCTACTCAGAAAAAGGGATGGAATACGGTAGAGAACTCACGGAAATTATCCGTTTCAACAAGTTTTATCTTTACGATGATCATCCGATAACGCCGGAACCGGAAGTTAAACCGGAAGTTAAACCGGAAGTTAAACCGGAAGTTAAACCGGAAGTT
>CAZGKZ010000027.1:0-5672 GCA_964526315.1 uncultured Geobacteraceae bacterium | reverse complement strand
GGAAGTTAAACCGGAAGTTAAACCGGAAGTTAAACCGGAAGTTAAACCGGAAGTTAAACCGGAAGTTTCCGGTTCTAATCCTTCTTCAGAAACTTCCTGAATAATCCTTTTGATTCTGGCTCACGTTCACGGCGCAGGTTGATCAACCGCAATTCACGTAATGCTTCGGTACAATCGGGATTAGCCTGAACCGCCATTTCAAATGATTTTTCAGCCTGGCGGGCTTTTCCCTGGGCCTGATAGACCTGCCCCAGATAGAGGTGGGTCAAATCAAAGCTGGGATTTATTTCGCGTGAGGCCAGTAGAACTTCCAGTGCCTGCCGCTGATTTTCAGGATGTTCCGGCTTTGCTTTAAACAGTGCCAAAGCAAAATAAGTCATATATTCTGACTCTTCAGGACTCAACTCAATCGCCCGCTGTAACGACTTAACCGCAGCAGAAAAACGGCGCACCTTCAAGAGCGCCTGCCCTTCCTGATAACACGTTTCTGCCTCAATCACCTGATTAATATCGATCGACTTCTTCGGTCCATTAACCAACTCGTCCAGATACCCGGTGCAGGAATCACTATCATTGAGAACCGTGTAAGCTTGGGTAATATACTGAAACATCTCATTAATTTTATGACTCATTTCACTCGAAAGGCCACTCCCCAGAAACCGATCCGGGTGATATTCCTTGGCCAATCGATAGTATGCTTTCCGAGCTTCAGCCGACTGACAGTGCCGCTTCAACCCCAGTGCTTCAAAATAATCACAAGCCATAATACGCTGATAATCATCGAGAATTTTATGCCGTAGTTTTTCGTCAATGATTTCAGTCTCGGTCTCTCCTGAAACTTCCTCACTGACAATCGGATCAGGGGTCGCACTCCGTTCCAGCACTTCAGAGATCATCAGAGCAGCCAGTATCCTCTGCACCTCACGCCGAGCCAACGGGTGCTGCTGCAAAAGTTGGTCGAGAGTTTTCACCCCCAAACAGTTCTTAAAGATTGCTTCGCCCCGCTTACCTAATGCTATATCCTGAAAACGATATTGCGGATTGCTCGCCTGTCTCAAATAATCCTCACTGAAAGGATAGAGGAAATCATCCAGTTGTTTTGGTGTCCAATAACGGATAATTCCCTGCATAATGAGAGCAGCAGGGGTCAGTTTGATTCGGGTCACACTTCGTTTGAAATCCTTGACGGGAACAAATTGATAGGTTCCATCACGCCAGGAAAAAGTTGAAAGAAGTTTATCCGTGACCTGACGAACCAAAGCCGCCTGAACCTCTTGTGGTGTCAGCAGACCCATCTCAATCAGAACCGTCCCCTGTAAGCGCCCTGACTCCTTGCTTTGTTCGACCGACTGATCACAATCAACCTGAGTAATAACCCCTTCTTTAACTAACATTCGCCCCAAACATTCACTGAGAACATTGGAACGGGTAAAAATTGGATAACCATCTTTTATATAGATAATTTTTTTTGCGGCACCACGAATTAAGTGTAACAATCCTGTCGCTTTTTCACGGTAGAGTTGCTGCAATTGAAGTGGGATTGTGTAATCAGAAATATGCTGTATTTTTGGAGTCGTATCTTTCACGTCCTCATTCTGCAAGAAAACCCGTTCCAACAACTTCTGTAAGTCGGCTCCAGTGAAAGGTTTAAGGAGAAAATCATCGACCCCGTAATCATCTTTTGCAGCGGTGATCTGCTCAGGGCTATGAAACGTGGCAGTCACCATGACCACTGGTAGATTACGGGTATTATCGTGTTTACGTAATGCCCGGCAAATATTTGGCCCGGAAATTTCCGGCATGTTGATATCGATCAAAACCAGATGGAACTCTTCCGTCAACAACATCCGCAAACCAATCGCACCACGATCGGCTGTCTGAACCTGAAAACCGGCGGCAGAGAGTGCCTGTTGCAAAAAGTCACGAAGATCACGATCATCATCAATAATCAAAATATTTTTACTCATAACAAACTTTCTGTCCCTGAAGCCACTTGTGGTTTGAGATATTTTTCAAGAAGCCCCCGAATTCCTTTAGTAATCGACTGATATTCTTGCAAAAGTTCTTTTTCTGGTTCTAGCCCTGTACCGGCATAACCAAGGCTTCGAGCCACTTTTCTAAAGCTCTTATTGTGCACAGACAACTCATTGATCGACTGATCGTAAAGAAGTCTCAATTTATTTTCCAATCTGCGTAGAAACTTATAACCACTGATCAACAGATTGGCGTCATTCTGCACCAGAATCTGATTTTCTGCCATAACTTTAAGTAAATCAACGGTATTTTGTATGCGTAACGATTCAAATTTTCCGGCATGAAGCAGTTGCAGGTATTGGGTGATAAATTCAACATCGACCATCCCACCACGTCCGGTCTTTATATTAAAACGATCGTCACCTTCTTTGGCATTTTCCTGTTCCATTCGCTGCCGCAGACGATAAATTTCTTCCTGTAAATTTACGGGTACCGGGCGTAAAAAAGTCAGCTCGGAAATGACCTTCTGCAGTTGTTCAAGAAACTTTTCTGAACCACACACTGCCCGGGCCTTGGTCATTGCCTGTCTCTCCCAGGGTTGAGCTGATTCGTGGTGATACTGTTGGAACGCAGCTAAACTGGTGACCAGTGGTCCCTGGTTCCCCGATGGTCTTAACCGGGTATCAATTTTATAAACAGCACCTTCGCGAGTCATTAAAGTCAAAATGGTAATAATCCGCTGTGCTAATTTTGCAAAATACTCACGATTGCCAAGCGACTTGAAGCGACTGGCATCAGTTTTTGCAGTAGGCTGTGTTTGCCCCTCATTTTCGTAAATAAAGATAATGTCCAAGTCTGAATGATAGTTCAACTCGAGACCACCCAGCTTCCCCATAGCGATGATGGCAAAAGCCGTTTCCTGAACTTCTCCATCTTCCCCTTTTGAAAACGGAGCCCCGAATCGGGGATAAAGTTCCTCACGAGCCATTTTCCATGACTGCTCTAAACAGACCTCCGCCAGCCAGGATAACTGCTTAGCCCCCACTCCCTGTCTCATCTGACCATATAAATCATTAAGAGCGATCCGCAAAAACTCCTCATTACGAAATCGCCGCAAACCATCCAACTTTAGCTCGTAATCTTCGGCCAGAGCCATTTGGGAATCTAACTCCGCACTTAACTGCTGACGATCTTTCATTGCAACCGCATAGGACCGAGAAACCATCGTATCCAGTAGTTCTGGACGTTGAATAAAAATCCGTGACAACAATTGACTGGAGCCAAATAGAGCAATCAAGAGTTTAACAATATCCGGATTTTCAGCTAACAGTGAGTAGAAGGGGCTGCTGGCACGGATAGCCCGCAAGAAAGCCTCCAGATTATTCAAGGCCTGATCTGGATTTGGAGAATCAAGCAATTCTCTCATCAACTGAGGTGCCAACCGTTCCAGGCAGCGTCGCCCCCGTCGCGTTAACCGCTTGTGTGGGTCACCACCTCGCAGCATCAACAAGCTGTTGTAAGCCGCATCGGGGTTGGTAAAACCTTTTTCCTCAAGAAGATCTTTGACCAGATCAGGGTCCGATTCTACATCGAAAATAAAGTTGACCTCAGGGGTAATCTCCTGCTGCTCATCATCTGTTGAATGAAAGAGATCATTGAAGATATGATTCACCTGCAGGCGATGCTCGTCTAGTTGGGAATGAAAATCTTCATAACAGGAAAACCCACAACGCCGGGCAAGGAGATTAAGACCATGTTGATCCCGTGGCAAGGCGTGGGTCTGTTGTTCCTGAACCATCTGAATCCGGTGTTCAACCATCCGTAAAAATTGATAAGCACAGCTGAGGGCCTGTCGATCAGCGGTTGAAATCAACCCTTCTGTTTGAAGAATCTCCAACATTTTCAAAGAATTACGCTGCTGTAACTGTGGTTTGGTTCCACCATTGATCAATTGTTGTGTCTGAATAAAAAATTCGATCTCCCGGATTCCACCCCGGCCTAATTTAAGGTTACGCTCGCCCTCCTCCTTACGACTGAGGCTGGTGTTGATCTTCTGCTTCATCACCTTGATATCCTCGATCATCCCAAAATCAAGATAACGGCGATAAACAAAGGGCTTTAGCCGCTTTAATAATTCGTCGCCAAGGGCAATATCTCCAGCAACCGGTCGAGCTTTAATCAGTGCCGCCCGCTCCCAGCTCTGTCCCCAGGATTGATAGTAAGCCTCTGCAGCATCGATAGAAATTGACAGATCACCATTATTCCCATCCGGTCTTAATCCGGTATCAACCCGGAAGACAAAACCATCTTCGGTCACTTGATGAAGAGCCCGGGTGATCAGCTCGGCCAATTTGACGAAATAGCGGTGCAGACTAATTTTTTCGCCGCGACTGCCGCCGGTTGTTTCTCCGTGAGAAGAGGAATAACAATAGATCAGATCAATATCAGAGGAGAAATTCAGCTCGTAACCGCCCAGTTTTCCCATCCCCAAAATGGTCATTGTTGCAAGCTGGGTGGTCCCATCTTCCCCCTCTTGCAGTGGTTGTCCGTATTCATCCTGCAGACGCAAGCTGCAAACATCGTGTGCCCGCTGTAGAGACGCCGCTGCGAGGCCGGAGAGTTCCTCCATCACCTCAACAAGAGAAGCCATTCCGCAAAGATCACGACTTCCGACACGTAAGATCTGTGCTGCTTTATAGGTCCGTAATCCTGATTTCAGGGCAAAAAAATCGACACTGTCCGGGACAAGTTTCCCCAGATCAACAAGCATCTCTGTTTCACTACAGGGATAATCTATCCCCCCTACGACAAATAAATTTTCAAAATAAATTTCACGGCGGCAGAGAATTCCTGCGAGAAATGGAGAGCTACCCAGAACTGTCAATAATTGTTGACAACGGGTTGGCTCCCGCAGAACGGTCATCAATTGTTCAAGGGGAACAATACCAAACAGTCGCTCCAGAACATTCAGAGCACTATCAGGATCAACCGTGGCCAAGATCAGAGCAAAAACTTTGGCCAGAAGATCTTTATCCTGCAGGATATCGTCTATCGACTGTAGATTGTTTTTTGCTTTTTCCCCATCCAACAACTCAAAGTCTTCGAGCCAGAGAAGCAGTTGCTCTTCATCCCGGCCCAACAACACCAACTTCTCTTTTATTTTTTGATGTGTTGGAGCCATTTGCACCCTTTTAGCTAGGAGCTTGTCGGACTGTACGGATCGTAGCGAGAAGTTGCCTGGTCAAGGACAGATTTTTGATCGTTTGATGACGAATAGCCATAGCTATTTGTCGAAAAGGATCGAAAGTATGAACTGATCAGGCGATTTCGCAGTAGATTCATGGAAAGTCAGACAGGCTCCTGTACTGAACAATTTTACGCAACCCCGCCAGATAATCACCCGTAACCACACCATGTTCCGTAATAATTGCGGTCACGAGACGCTGCGGGGTGATATCAAAAGCCGGGTTAAAAACATTGATCCCTTCCGGGGCCAGTTGAATATCCTTGATATGGGTCATTTCCCGACTGTCCCGTTCTTCAATCGGAATCTGGCTGCCATCACTCAAACTCAGATCAATAGTTGAGACCGGAGCGGCGACATAAAAGGGGATATTGTGCTCTTTGGCGAGGATTGCAACGGTATATGTCCCGATTTTATTGGCAACATCCCCGTTTGCCGCAATTCGGTCGGCACC
>CAZGKZ010000026.1:0-9935 GCA_964526315.1 uncultured Geobacteraceae bacterium | reverse complement strand
TGATTGCGACACCATGAGTAAATACGGGTTAAATAATCACGACTGATGGTATAGGGAGAATGGGGTGAAACTCCCAGAGTGACAGAACCACAAGTTTCATCATCAAGGGCCTGATGCAAACTGCGACTTATCTTGATAATTCTTTCTGGGTCCTGCCCCAATGTTTCAAGAAATGCAAAACCATTTAATGGTGCCTGAGCATAAATATCCCGCAGACCATATTGAGAAAGGATATCCCCTACCGCACCGGTTCCTGCAGCTATTGACTGTTCAATGCCATGTCGCAGCGAAAGACGGTAATCAGTTTCGTTCAGAGTCCGTTTTGTTTCGATCAGATGGAGAATCCAATCAACAAAATTAGTCGGAGTCTCCCCTGCTGCGTGTCGGTTCCAATCGGGATAATCAGTCAGTTCAAGATGGGTATGGGCATTGACCAGCAGTGGTGTCAGAATCGCATCGGAATAATCGATAACTTCCACTGCAGGATAACTCCGCTTCACATCAGCCAGGGAACCAACAGCAATGATTAGACCATCATGAACAACGAACGCCCCACCCTCAACAGGGGGAGCGTCAGCTGAAACAAGATATTGTGCAGTATAGATAAAACTCAAAGCAGCCATCCTGCAGATCCGGAATTAAGTAACAATTTCTCTGATCTCATCAACAAGGTTCTGAACTTCAGACTGCTTGACGATAGCACATTGTTCTTCAAGAACAGCAGCTAAAATATCTTCGCTAGTCAACGGGTTGGCAAGAACCGAACGAAAGACTGAAATTTGTACACCGGGATAGCGTGCTGAACGGAGTCTAGTCCGGGAAACAAAAGTTTTCCCCGCTTCCCGCTGCCGTTTCTGTACTTCCTGAGTAATCAGATCGAGTTGTTGATTGACCACAACAAGTTGTTTCGGATCAAGGGTTGAGATTTTTTTCTGTAACCATGCCGGGTTATAACGATAGGTCAGAATATTCAGTTCCGGGGCAGTGATCAGCTCAAAATTCTTGTGTTCCTCGATCATTTTAGCAAACCGACACGCTTTTTCTATCCCCAAATCGATCAGCAGCTCATACCCTTTACGCCCGATAATCGATAATCCAGCATGCACCAGCATTGCTTTGCCAGGTCGTGACCCTTCCAGGGTGTGACTTCCCAGATCTTTGGAACCGTGACGGAGAATATAGTTGGCGTGATGTTCTATCGCAGTCAGAGCATGGGGATCTTTGAACAACACCATCCCGGCCCCCATCGGAACATAAAGTTGCTTATGGGCATCAATTGTCAGTGAATCGGCCCGCTCAACACCCTGAAGCAAATGACGATGAGTTTGTGAAAACAGCGTCGGCCCGCCCCATGCTGCATCAACATGAAAGTAACAGCCTATTTCCTGAGCGAAATCGGCTAGATCGTCAAGGGGGTCAACATGCCCCGTCTCAGTTGTTCCGGCAATCCCGATCAGAGCCAGAGGACGGATATTCCGTTCACCCAATTTTTCATATTCACGGCGTAGCGCTGCCATATCGATACGACTGTTATCATCGGTATCGACCAGGATCAGATTGTCACGACCGATACCCAACAGATCTACCGCCTTACCTAAAGAATAATGGCCCCGACGGGAAACCAATATCGCCAGGCCATCACACTCAAGATGCTGCAAGGCTTTGAAATATCCCTCTTTAGCAATCCCGGCAAAATCACCATCCGGGCCGCAAAGTTGATTCCTGGCAACCCACAGTGCCGTTGTATTGGCAATGGTTCCTCCGGAACAGAACGCCCCCAGCGCATGCTGGCTGTCGTGAATCCATTTGCCATAAAATTCATCATCACGCTGATAAATCAGATGATGGAGCATGGCGAGAACCTGCCGCTCCAGCGGCGTGAATGCCTTGGACGTTTCAACCTTGACCAGGTTCTGATTCAAAGCGGTCATGATCCGCGACAGTGGCAACATAAAATAGGGTAATGCCGAGGTCATATGACCGACAAATCCCGGTGCTGCAGTGTGTACCGATTGGGCGACCAGTTTTTCTTTGACGAATTCTGCGTAGGTCGAAACAAAGGAGGGTTCTTCGGGGATTTTTGCTGCGGCAAAGTCTTTTTCTATATCTTCCAGACTCCGCTCCAATGCAACAATATGTTTCTGCAAAAAATCGGCAACATTCTCACTGATCGCATGATCGACTGCACCGAGAGTTGAATCGGGGGCTTCCGGTACAGTAAAAATCCGATAGAGGTTTTCCAGATTGGCTAAAGCGGTCTCAGTCATGTACTAATCCACCAGAAAACCGTTATCGATCAACCGGGTTTTACCAATATAAACTGCCAGCAACAGAACCGAATCGTTATCAACCTCAAGCTGATCTTTCAGGGTCAACTGATGACAGATCTGCACATAATCAATACGGGCTGCCGGTTGTTGATTAATCTTTGTCTTTAATTCTGAGATAATCTCTGCAACATCTTTTTGCCCTGCAGCAACCAACTCTCTTGCCCGTGCCAGAGATTGCGACAGAACCAGAGCCTGTGGGCGTTGCTCTTCTGTCAGGTAGACATTACGAGAACTCATCGCCAAGCCATCAGGTTCACGATAAATCGGCAGGCCAAGAATCTCAACCGGTAGATTCAGATCCTGTGTCATTCGCTGGATAACCGCAAGTTGCTGAAAATCCTTTTGGCCGAAAATTGCCACCTGCGGTTGAATAATATTGAACAGCTTACTGACAACAGTGCAGACCCCACGAAAATGACCGGGCCGGCTGGCACCACAGAGGGTATTTGTAATCCCTTCGACATCGACGTAGGTGGCATAACCATTTGGATACATCTGTTTTGCAGTAGGAGCAAAAATCACATCGACTCCCGCCTGCTCGGCCAATTGACTATCCTGCTGCAGATCACGGGGGTAATCTTCAAAATCCTCCCCCTGGCCAAACTGGGTCGGGTTGACAAAAATGGAGAGAACCAATTTATCCCCCCGCCGTCGCCCTTCATCTAGCAGAGAGACATGCCCCTGATGGAGAAAACCCATAGTCGGGACAAAAGAGATCGTTTCAGCAGCGTCTCTGACAGAAGCGACCCATTGTTGCATTTCACTGACTGATTTAATGATTTCCATGATTATCTACTTGAAGGAGTGATCAGTTGACGGAAAATCACCAGCTTTGACTTCCTTGATATACTGCTCAATTCCCGCCGAGATGGTTGTCGAGATATCAGCATAACGTTTAACAAACTTTGGTGAGTATTTATCGCAGAGACCAAGAATATCGTGAATCACCAGAACTTGACCATCACAGTCAGAACCGGCACCAATGCCGATGGTCGGGATACTGACAGATTCAGTCACCGCTTTTGCCAGATCGCGTGGGATCCCTTCCAGAACCATGGCAAACGCACCAGCAGCTTCAACTGCTTTCGCATCAGCAAGAATCTTTCTCGCCTGCTCTTCTTCGCGACCCTGCACCCGGAATCCCCCCATCCGATGGATAGACTGGGGAGTTAAACCGATATGACCAACAACCGGAATATCGATATCGACAATGGCACGGATCGTTGCCGCCATATGTTCCCCACCTTCCAGCTTCACCGCCTGAGCACCACCCTCTTTGATGAGACGACCGGCATTGAATCTGGCATCCCGTTCGTCAATCTGATAGGACATAAACGGCATATCGGTCACAATCAATGCCTGTTCACTCCCTCGTACCACTGCCCTGGTATGATAGAGCATCTCTTCCACAGTAACCGGAAGAGTATTATCATAGCCGGAGAATACCGAGCCAACCGAATCTCCGACCAGAATCATGTCAATTCCAACTCTGTCCATCAATTGCGCAAAAGGGTAATCATAAGCAGTCAGAACTGTAATCTTACTCTGCTCCTCTTTCATCAGTCTGATATCGAGAATGGTCTTACGATTTTTCATAGCGACACCTCAAAAAAAATACCCTTCGTATTAAACGAAAGGTATCGACAGAACAGCAACGGCTCTGCTTAAACAAATCACCTTCCGTCCCGGTCCATAGATCCAGGCGGTATTTGATTCTTCCCCATAAAATCTTCATGGCTCCGGCGTGTGTCCCGGGCCGACTTACGGGTTAAATTGGATATAACACAGCCACCTTTCCGTGTCTATTGAGAAAACAGAGTCTCTTCAGAGGGGCGGGAGAAAGGTTTTTTATCCAATAAAAAAGGGGCGGAAACAATCCGCCCCTGATATTCACAATATAGATGATAAATTACGCCAGCAACAGAGCTTCCAAAGAGCGTAACAGCACGGTAAAGGGATGGAAATTGCGTGGAACATCACTGATCAACGATTGTCGCAACCCTTCGAAGGAGCGGAGTTTCTGCCGTCGTTTCGCAAAAAATGTTTGCGGATTATCGACTGATTCCAGTGCTACCTGCTGGATAATTCGGATATTGACCGAATGTAAAGAACTGATCAAGGATTCCCGCGCCCGGCGATCCCAACTATCGATGACCGAGACTTTTTCCAGTAATGCGTAGATTGCAGCACTATTGATTTTATCATCGACCAGAACTTTAATTTGTGCCAGTTGTCCAAGATTTTGTCCTGATGAATCAATCATACAAATCAACGGCAGGAAGTCGGTCAAGCGATCAAGCACTGCATACATATAGGCAATCTCTTCGCCCAAACCTTCCTCTTCAAGCTCTTTCTTGAATTGATCACACTCCTGCCAAACAGCGGCAGGAAGGACAGTTGGCAACAACTCAGTATATTGTTTCAACTGGTGGCTGATACGTTCCAGATCCTCAGGAGAGGATGGAATCGCCATGCCATTACCCAAGGCATAAGAACAGAAGAAACTGAGCAGATCTTCAAGTTTCAATAACAATTTATACTGGCGGTCTGCAGAGATTTTATTATCCAGAGCAAAAACTGCCTGGCGGAGTTCCTGACCATTGAGCAAGTCATCAAAAATCAGATAGGCATTTGCAACCTCTACCTGAGAGGATCCGGTCATCCGACTAATGGTCTGGGGAAAAGTACTACCGGCCTGATCAATCACTCGATTGGTTAGGATGGTCGCCGAAATCTCTTTAGCCAGAGGATGGTGTGGTAAAGAATCGGGATAGCGATCGATAACCTGCTGTGGAAAATAATCAAACAGCAGCTGTGATACTACCTGGTTTTTTGGCAACTCAGAATCGAGGAGAGCCTTGAACAGGAACATTTTGCTGTAAGCCAGCAGGACAGAGAGTTCCGGTCGCACCAGACGATTTGGCTGCCGAGCTGAGACCTCTTTACGGCTGGGGAGAAACTCACCGCGACGATCCAGCAGTCCGGAACGTCCCAAACGATCCATCAACTCCAGATGGGGCTCAACATCTTCCGCACAACGGATCGCATCAAGTGACAACGATAGTGTCTGGGTATAGTTATTGGAAAGAACATCATGGCAGACCGTCTGTTCCATTTCA
The DNA here is from genome assembly GCA_964526315.1 of uncultured Geobacteraceae bacterium. Taxonomy (GTDB): domain Bacteria; phylum Desulfobacterota; class Desulfuromonadia; order Desulfuromonadales; family Geopsychrobacteraceae; genus Desulfuromusa. Next base: position 4,486 of record CAZGKZ010000026.1, on the reverse strand, counting down.
TCCAGCAACGAATAACCATCTTCAAGATTCTTAATGTGTCCTTCATGGCGCAACAGCCGCAGCAGAATCTTTAAGTTGACTTCATGGTCAGAGGTATCAACCCCTGCTGAATTGTCAATGGCATCGGTATTGATCCGGCCGCCACCAAGAGCATATTCAATCCGGCCCAACTGCGTCAAGCCCAGGTTTCCACCTTCACCAACAACCTTGGCACGCAGCTCCATACCATCGATACGAACCGGGTCATTGGCCCGGTCACCGGCATCTTCATTACTTTGTGACGCCGCCTTAACATAGGTTCCGATACCACCATTCCAGAGGAGATCAACCGGTGCTGTGAGCAACAACTTGATCAGTCCGGGGACATCAATGCTCTCCTGCCGCACCCCGAGCCATTCAGCAATTTGTGGTGACAGTGGGATCTCTTTTAACTGCCGGGAGAAGACTCCACCCCCTGCGGAGATAAGATCGACATTATAATCTTCCCAACTGGAACGTGGCAGGTTAAACAGTCGCTCACGCTCAATACAGGACGTCTCTGGATCAGGGTTTGGATCGAGGAAAATATGGCGGTGGTCAAATGCTGCCAACAGTTTGGTCTGCCGTGACAACATCATCCCGTTACCGAAAACATCACCGCTCATATCACCGATACCGACAACCGTGAATGGTTCTGTTTGAATATCACGCCCTAATTCACGGAATGAACGTTTCACACTTTCCCATGCACCACGGGCTGTAATACCCAGCTGCTTGTGATCATAACCATGCGAACCGCCACTGGCAAAAGCATCACCCAACCAGAAGTCATAAGACTCACTCACTTCATTGGCCGCATCAGGCAAGTGGGCAGTCCCTTTGTCTGCGGCAACAACCAGATAGGGGTCAAAGTCATCGTAAGTGATGATCCCTTTCGGTTGAACAATATCATCACCAACCCGGTTATCGGTCAGGTCAAGCAGACCACGCATCAATGTCTGATAGGCATCTTTGACAATTTTACCCATTTTATCCCGATCAGAACTGACCAGTTTTGTCACAAATCCACCTTTGGATCCTTCAGGAACAATCACTGCATTTTTGGTCATTTGTGCCTTAACCAGACCAAGAATTTCGGTTCTGAAATCATCCGGTCGATCTGACCAGCGAATTCCACCACGAGCGACCTTGCCACCACGCAAATGGAGCCCTTCCATGGTTGCAGAATGGACATAAACTTCGTAAAGGGGTCGTGGTGATGGCATATCAATGACCCCCAAGGTATTAATTTTAAAGGAGAAGAAATAATCATCCTGTTGATAACGGAGGAAGAAGTTTGTCCTGATTGTTGAATCAATAAGATTAAACAGGGTCCGGAGGATCTTATCTTCGTTGTTATCACTCACCACCTCAAGCGCCGTGAGTAACTCCTGACGGATTGGGGAGAGAACCTCAAGCTCACGGGTCATCGGATCAACCAAATGGTCGGCCGGCTTGAAGCGACCTTCAAAATAGCGATAAAGGAGATGTGCCACCTTGGCATTATTGATTAATGCATCGGCAACCCGTTTTTTGGTAAAAGGGCTCCCCAATTGGAAATAATAACTACGATAGCCACGGAAAACATCAATTTCTCGCCATGAGAGGCCGGTGAGAGGCTGTAACCGATGGAGATAATCGTTTTCCACCTCGTTGTTGCGCATTGCCAGAAGAGTCTCCAACAACAGATCTTTGATCTGACTAAATGGCAAACCAGTACTGGCATTTGGCTTGATAGCAAAACTTTTAATAAAAACCTGTTCAGAATCAACATCGAGATCAGAATCAACTTCATGGAGAACACAAAGGTCAAGATTTTGTAAAAATGGCATCAAATCATTCAGATAACTCCGGTTGAAACTATAGTATTGGAGTCGATAGTAATCATCCTCCTCATGGAAGGGGCCCCACAGATCAAAAGAATCCTTGCGATCACGTAATAGTTTTTCAATATTAGCAACATCCCGCACCGCAAAACGGGGATGAGTTCGAGACCGATAGTCTTTATTAAACGCCTTGTTGTAGCGTTCCCAGGTTGGCAAGGAATCAGCAGCAAAGTTTTTCTCCAGGAGTGCCCGGAATTTTAATTTCCATGGCATGGCAACCCGGGTCAGTCCCTGTTCCAGTTGAACCAGATCTATTTTGACCTCTTTTTTCAGCAATTGCAGATTAACATGAAGACTCAGATAATCTGAGGCCATGTGAATCAACCGGGATTCTACAGAAGTTGCCCTGAAATAACGCCTTAAATAGATCTCCATTCGTTCAATGTGTTCTGGAAGATAATATTCATTGGGCATAATCAACATCAATGTCAGAGCTGTCTCTGCGGCACTTGGTGCAACAATAACTTTAACCCCGGCCTGACGGTGCATCTGGGTAAAAGAGCGAAGCATTCGCCGCAGTTCACTATCACCCATCAAAAACAATTGAATTTTAGGAAAACTATTGATGATTTGAATTGTCTTGAGATAATTATGACAAGCAGGTGGTATGTTCAACTGCTCTTGCGCCCGTTCGATCCGCTGGCGCAATGCCGGGATGGAAAAAGCATTTTCATTGATACTTTTCTGCGTATAAAAACCCCAGAAACAATGTTCACGAAAATGACCATCAGCCAATTCCTCACGAAAGCCAAGATAGGTGAGACGCTCAAAACGGTGCAGCGGACAACGGAGATCGGTCTGCTCAAGATCAAAATTTTTCCCGTGCCCCAAAAGTGAAAATACCATTTCCGGAGTTAATGAAATTGCCTGAGCATCTTTATAAAAGGCTCGATCATAAAACTGGTTTAAACCTAAAGACTCTGAGGTTTCCTCAACAAAATTACTTGAATCAGTCCCTTTCGTATAAGTGTAACTACGCGTTGCAACAGGAATAAAATTTTCCTGTTGTAACCAGTCATACAGATCCTTGTATTGACTCAAACCATCTATTTTACCAAGATCTGAAATTTTCTTCAGCATGGCTGGACGACTCTGATGAATCGTTACAGCAGAAGAGATAATCGTTGTAACAGCCTGTTCCAGATCTGCGACCTTGCTTGAAGGAAAACGTTCTAATTCCATCCAGACAAATGATTCTTGAGGAAGCTTGGTGTCCCCTTCTGAAACTTGTTGCATGACCCCATTTTCACGTGCGACAGAAAGAATCGGATGACAAATAACTCTGAAATGGTACGACTTGCGATGGAGATATTCTTGAAGCGAGAAAAATATGTGATTAGCATCGGGAGCATTGGTAAAAAGATAGTAATGACCAGGCGTTTTCTGCGCTTGCAATTCTACTTTAATCTGGTCAGCACTCCGTTTCGATAAAAACTCTTTGACTTGAAGTAGGTTTGCAACAAGTTCCGTTAAAGAGAGTGGCGATAAAAAAATTTCCGGAATTTCCTGCCGTAAAATGTTTGCCAAATCCAGATAGACAGAAAAACCTGTCTTCTGACCCTGCCGGATCAACTCTTGTTCAATTACTTCTGGCTGGAAAAGTTGATCCCGTTCCTCTGACGTCCGATTACCTCGGGCCACAGTCACTTTCATGTCGATCTCCCTGATCTATCAAAAAGGGTGTTGTTCTGTGCTCAACCAGAGACAGGATTATCGGAGGTAGCACCACAAAAGAATAAACCACGAACTGTCAGTTATCAAGCATGTTTGATGTTTTTTTAATTTATTTTTTCAGCAAAGGATCGGGTCAGGTCAGAAAAGTTTTGCAGGGTCAGAGTTTCACCGCGACAACCCGGTGCAATCCCCGCCTGCTGCAGCGACTGATCGATGTCATTGGCAGAAAAACCGCTGGCAAGAAGGCTATTACGCAAAGTTTTACGTCGCTGGGTAAAGGCCCCCTTGACCACCTTTTTAAACAGTATTTCATCAATCGGGTCAACCCGGGCAGAGGGGAGTCGGGTAAAACTAAGAACAATCGAGTCAACCTTAGGCGGTGGAGAAAAAGCACCAGGTTTAACCAGCGTCACGGTTTTAATCTCATACCAGAGCTGACAGAGAACCGATAGAATTCCATATTGCTTTCCACCGGGGGCTGCCATCAGACGTTCACCCACCTCACGCTGAAACATCAAGACCATTCGTTGAAACAGATCGCGATGTTCAATCAAGCGAAAAACCACCTGACTGGAAATATTATAAGGAAGGTTGGCTACCATTGTGTAGGGTGGCTGATCAAAAAAATCCCGCCAGGGTAACTTGAGAACATCTCCCGGGTGGACCGTTAAGCGGGAGTCCATACGCGCTTCCAAACGCTCAATCAGATCACGATCAATTTCCATCACCTGAACATGGGCTGATCTGGGCAGCAATTCATCCGTCAACACCCCCAAGCCCGGACCGATCTCAACAACCTGCTGCAGGGGATCAAGTTGTGCTGCAGCTATAATCCGATCAATCACGGTATGATCATGGAGAAAATGTTGACCGAATCGTTTTTTGACTTGATAACCCATGACTTATTT
>CAZGKZ010000025.1:0-10140 GCA_964526315.1 uncultured Geobacteraceae bacterium | reverse complement strand
ATGGGTGTTTCTTTTGGTTCTTAATCCTATTGGCTCGATTGCTGTGCAAATTGATCTGCAAAGATTACTGAATTACCTGTTGTTGGCTCTATCGGTTGCCGCCGGAGTCATCTCGGGGATGATGGCGGGGCGTCTGATCGACCTGTCATTGGGGGGTGATGTTGTCTCAGTTGCAGACTCAGAACCACAGAATATCGTGGTGCATCGGCTACAGAAAGATGACTTTCAGATTATTTTGAACAGAAACTTATTCGATTCTGCTGCTGGTGGTGATGCCGCTGAACATGTCGATCTCTCATCAACGACTATTGCTACCGAGGGTGATGTGACAACAGCCAGTGTGATTGGTGATCTGGTATTGCTTGGAACGGTTGTCGCTGGAGAGGACTCTTTCGCTTTGATTAAAGTGGGGAGTAAGTCTGGTACTTTCAAATTGGGTGATGAGTTGGCTGCCGGGGTGACAGTGAGTGAAATTGGTCGCAAGCTGGTGGTTTTAAAGGATCATGGCGTTCGTCGTGAACTACCGCTGAAACAACATAAAGCGACTCGTGCTCAGAGGGTAAAAAAACGGAACACTGCTTCCGGAAAACAGGGAATCGTTGCAGTTGATGAGAACAACTGGAGAATTTCAAAAGCTGTCGTGGACAATGCACGGGCTCATTTGAATTCATTGTTGCAGACCGCCCGAATGATTCCACAGATTAAAGGTGGAAAAACCGTTGGATTTAAATTGGTAGAGCTGGAAAAAGGGTCATTGTTGGAAAAAATTGGTTTACGAGTCGGAGATTTGGTTGTTGAAATTAACCAGGTGAAACTAAATAGTCCGGAAAAAGCATTGCAAATTTTTCAACAGGTTCGTGAAGCGAATAATATTACTCTCAGTTTGATGCGGAACGGGCAACCGAAAACTTTTGAATATAGTTTTGAATAGGAGCTAAACGTGATCTTTCGACGCGGCATCGTTTTTTCGTTGCTGGTATATATCTTTGTGATGTTTGCTGTTTCTCAGTCTTTGGCTGCTGAGGGAAAAACTCCATCAGGATTGGAGGTTACCCTCAATTTCCAGAATGTAGAATTGGTCGATATGATTGGGACAATCAGTGAACTGACGGGTAAAAATTTTGTTTATGATGAATCGATCCGCGGTAAAATTAGTATTGTTTCGCCGAAACCGGTGACTGTCGATGAGGCTTTTCGGTTATTCAGTACGGTACTCAGGGTCAAGGGGTTTACTATTGTTCCTGCGGGGAAAGTGAACAAAATTGTTTCGATCAGAACAGCCAAAGAAGAAAATTTGCCGATTGGTGACGGAAAAAATCTCGGAGAACAATATATCACTCGGATCATCGAACTGAAAAATCTGGATGCTGCGGTGGTTGTTGATACTATCTTACGTCCTTTGATGCCAAAAACTAGTTATGTCGTTGCTCATGAACCGACAAATACGGTTGTCATTACCGATAGTGCAGCTAATATCAGGCGTTTATCTAAAATTCTTACTTCTCTGGACAGCTCTTGGGATAGTGAAATTCTGGAGATCGTTCCGCTGCAGTTTTCTGATGCTGAGGAAACAGCTAAATTAGTGATGCAGGTTTTTGAGGGGGGAGCCGTCGCTCCGGTGCGGGGAGCAAAACGGGGATCTACTGTTCACAAAAAAACCCGCGGACAGGTTTTTCCCTACGAACGCACTAACATGTTGATGCTGTTAGGTGATAAGAATTTTATTCAACGGGCCAAAAAACTTATTGCTCAGTTGGATGAAAAAGCTGATCTGGGGCGTGCTGGTGTTCATGTCTATTATCTGGAAAATGCTCAGGCAGAACAGTTGTCTGAGACATTGAATAAAATCATTACCGGAGAGAAAAAAGTGCCAGCCGGTAAGCAAAGTAGCCAAAATGACACGGTATTCGGTAATATCGTAATTACAGCAGATAAGCCCACCAATGCATTGATTATCAATGCCACCGCTCAAGATTATGATCATATTCAGGATCTAATCTTAGACTTGGACGTCAAGCGTACACAGGTTTTTGTCGAAGCTCTGATTCTTTCGTTATCGATGGACGCTCTATTGGATATAGGAGTCTCTTTAAAAGGTGCGGCTGATGTTGGTAGTGACAGTATTCTTTTTGGTGCTTCTAACACGGGTAGAGATACAACGGACGGTGATGATACAAGCTTACTGACTAGAGCTGTGGATGGTATTTTACTTGGAGGGATGTTCAATCCGATTAAGACGATTGTTGGTGGGAAAGAAGTTATGGTGCCGTCTTTATCGGTTTTAATTGGCCTCTCTGAGACCGATACGAATATTAATGTTCTCTCTGCTCCCCGGCTGTTAACCTCTAATAATGAAGAGGCTGAGATTATTGTCGGTGAAAATGTCCCTATTATTACTTCAAAATCGACGGACAATGCCGGGAATCTTGTCAATACGATTGAACGGCAGGACGCAGCACTGACCTTGCGATTTACCCCGCAGATTACCGAAGGGGATATGGTGCGGTTAAAAGTTTTCCAGGAAATCACTTCTGTTACCGATCCTGTTGGAACTGTAGATATTGTTGGACCAACGTTTAAAAAGACGCTGTTAACTAACACAATCCTCGCGCGTGATGGTGAAACTGTCGTGCTGGGGGGGTTGTTTCAAACGGATAAAGGAGAATCGGTCACCAAGGTTCCATTTCTGGGCGATCTCCCTTTGATTGGCTTCTTATTTAAGCGAACAAAGGAAGTTGAGAAAAAAACCAGTTTGCTTATTTTTATCACCCCACGAATAATTCGAGATAGCGAAGATTTACGAGAAATCACCAGAGACAATCGGAGCAGCTTTGATCTCTATCAAGAGGAAGATGGAACTAACGAGTTTTTTAATTTAGAAGATTCCAAAGGCATTCTCTTGAAACCTGAACCGGAACTTGGACTTGAACTTGCACCTGAAACGGAAGCAGGAGATTAAATTATGCGGCCGTTAAAATGGCGTCACCTTGGGGATATTCTTATCCAGGACAAGGGGGTTTCTGAAGAGGTTGTCCGACAGGCATTGCGAGAACAGGAGAACAGCTCTTTACGGCTGGGTGACCTCCTGAGAGAGAAGGGGACAACGACCGAGGTGATTCTTGCTGAAGCCTTGGCTCTTCAGAGTGGGATGGAATATGTCGCGGAACCGAAAGTCGGAACCAGTGCTTTACATTTATTGACGACGGTCCCAATCAGTTATGCCAAAGAAAACCTTGCTGTTCCTTTAGACATTGATGGCCAGACAATCAAGCTGGCAATTGTTGATCCCAGTAATAATCAAATTTTAAATGACCTTTCGGTTTTAACCGGTTGTCGCATCGTCCCCTGTCTGGTCGAGCCAGATAAGTTGATTGAGGCAATCAATCAGGGTTATGAATCTCTCTCGGGTGGCGGGGACAGTTCCATCTCAGATATCGGCCAGGACGAGTTGGATGGATCTATCCAGATTGAAGACCTCCTTGATACTAACGATGAGGCCCCGATTATCCGCTTTGTTAACGGGTTGTTGACACAAGCTTATCGCCAGCGTGCCAGTGATATCCACATTGAACCATTTGAAACTGAAGTCATTGTTCGTTACCGGGTTGATGGAATTCTTTACGAGGTTCAGCGCCCTCCCCATCGTGCCATCTCCAATATCGTCTCCCGGTTGAAAATTATGGCAAATCTTGATATCGCTGAAAAGCGCCTGCCCCAGGATGGCCGTTTCTCCGTCCGTATTGCTGGAAAACAAGGGGATATCCGGGTCTCAACGCTGCCAACTGCTTTTGGTGAACGGGTGGTCCTACGCCTATTGGATAAAAGCTCTGGAGTTCTAGGGTTGGGAGATATTGGTGTTGATGCGGTGATGTTGCCGCAGATTGAAAAAATGATACAGAAAAATCATGGGATTTTTCTGGTGACAGGGCCGACAGGGGCGGGGAAAACAACAACTCTTTATTCAGCCATCTCAGCAATTAACTCTCAAGAGAAAAATATTATTACTGTTGAAGATCCTATCGAATATCAGCTTCCTGGCGTGGGTCAGATTCAGGTGAACACAAAAATAGATCTGACCTTCGCTCAAGGATTACGTTCGATTTTACGCCAGGATCCCGATGTGATCATGGTTGGTGAAATCCGCGATGGTGAAACAGCCAAGATTGCGGTTCAGGCAGCATTAACCGGGCACCTGGTTTTTTCTACTCTGCACACCAATGATTCATCAGGAGCATTGGCACGTCTGGTAGAGATGGGAGTTGAACCGTTTCTTGCTGCTTCGGCACTGGTTGGAGTTTTGGCGCAACGGTTGGTCCGGACCGTTTGTCCGCACTGTCGTCAGAGTTACCAACCGGATGAGCAATCACTGACAGAGTTATTTGAGGGAACTGAGGTGCCAAAACAGGCAACTTTTTATCGTGGGCGTGGCTGTAGCCATTGTATGCAGGTTGGTTATTTAGGGCGAACCGGTTTATATGAACTGCTGGAGGTGACCGACTCGATTCGCCATCTGATCACCAGTAATGCAGATGCGGCGACAATTCGTCAGGAGGCGGTAAAGGCGGGACTGAGGACATTGCGGCAAGCGGGTCTGGTCAAGGTTCTGTCCGGACAGACAACGGTTGAAGAAATCCTGAGAGTGACTCAGGAGGAGGTTTAATCGGTGGCTCTTTATGAATACAGTGCTCTTGATGCTCTGGGAAAAAAACGACATGGTGTTGTTGAAGCTCTCAGTCAAAAAGCAGCCAGCCGTAAACTTCGTGGCGAAGGGTTGTTTCCAACCAAACTGGTCACAACGAGAACCCCTGTCGGTTCGGCGCAGCGGACTTTCTTTCGTCGTGTTAGTGCTGCTCAGCTAGGTATTGCAACGCGGCAACTTGCAACAATGCTGTCAGCAGGAATGCCCCTTGATGAAGCATTGATGATGGTTGCAGAGCAGCAAACGCAGGGGACTCTGGGCTCAGTACTGACTCGGGTCAGGGACGATGTTCTCCAAGGAAGTGCCCTGCACGCTGCTCTTCAGGTTCACCCGAAAGTTTTTCCACCACTGTATACTAATATGATCAAGGTTGGTGAGGCCAGCGGAACCCTGGATAAAGTTCTTTTGCAACTCGCTGAATTTACAGATGAACAGGCTAAATTTAATTCTCAGTTCAAGGCCGCATTGACTTATCCGATATTGATGTTTCTGGTTGGCAGTGGTGTGTTGTTGTTCTTGATGGCTTTTGTTGTCCCAAAAATTACCCGGATGCTTGAAGATCTGGACCAGGCTCTCCCTTTGCCGACCCTGATGTTGATGTCTTCCAGTCAGTTTCTGGCAAATTATTGGTGGCTACTGTTGCTCTTTTTGGTTGTTGTTTTCTGGTCTGCTCAAAGGTTTTCATTAACGGCACAAGGGCGTTTCTGGTTCGATAAAAAAAAATATCAGATTCCGTTACTCGGCCAACTGGCTTTGCAGAATGCCGCAGCGCGTTTCTCTCGAACGACTGCGACATTATTGCAGAGTGGTGTTCCGTTGTTGATCACTTTGGAAATTGTTCAGAATCTACTGGGGAACAACTACCTGCAACGGGCTCTTGAGGTGGTTCGGGAAAAGGTGACAGAGGGAACTGGATTATCTGAACCTCTTCGGGAGGCAGCGATATTCCCTCCGATGCTGTCACAGATGGCGGCAGTTGGTGAGCGGAGTGGTGATCTAGAGGGGATGTTGTTCAAGGTGGCTGAAATATATGAACATCAAGTTCAAACAAGATTAAATGGTTTGATGGCTTTATTGGAACCACTGATGATTCTGTTGATGGGAACAGTTGTTGGTTTCATTGTCCTGGCTATTTTGTTGCCGATTTTTCAAGCCAGCCAGGGGATAGGTTGAAATCAGGATTGAGGAGGAGTAGATGGGTATAAAAAAAATGAATCAGCGTGGTTTTACGTTGATAGAAATCATGGTTGTTGTGGTGATTCTTGGTATTTTAGCCGCAATTGTTGTTCCCCGATTGCTGGATGAACCGGAAAAGGCTCGTCGTACCTCAGCAGCAACCCAGATCCGCAGCTTTGAGGAGGCGCTTGGAATTTTCAAGCTGGACAACGGATTTTACCCTTCAACTGAGCAGGGACTGCAGGCTCTGGTTGAAAAACCAACAACTGGACGGATCCCCGGTCGTTACAAAGCCGGTGGTTATATCAGAAAGATTCCTCTTGATCCCTGGGGACAGCCATATCTCTATCTTTACCCCGGTTTGCATGGGGAACTTGATCTTTTTTCTTACGGTCCCGATGGGGAGACCGGCGGGGAAGGTGAAGATGCTGACGTTGCGAACTGGAACCTTGACTAACCGCTCAGGCTTTACTTTAGTCGAACTGTTGGTTGTCATTGTTCTCATGTCGTTAGTCGGCTTAATCAGTTTACCGTTGTTGGCCAACCGGAATAGTGGCGATGAACGTCTGGTGATGCGTCGAATCGCCGGGACAGTTAAGCAGTTGTATAATGAAGCAACGTTGAATCGGGATGAGTATCTGCTGACTTTCGATTTTGACCGCAATAGCCTTTTGGCATTTCGTCTCCGATCCAGTTCCGGGACGGTCGAAAAAGAGTCTTTTGGGCGTGAATTAATGCTTTCACCCTTACGGATCGAGAAGATCGACGTTAGAGGGAGAGGGGTATTCCATGCCGGTCAAGTTTCGGTTCGAATATTTCCTCTCGGCTGGATGGAACAGACAGACTTATTGCTTCGAAAAGAGGACGGGACTGAAGTCCAGTTAGCTTTTTCACCGTTGACAGGATCTGTCACTATTGATGATGAGTATACGGCAGTGCAATAAAGGATTTTCTTTACTGGAAGTGATGATTGCTCTGGCAATTGTCGCTATTGCCTTGGTGTCTTTGTTGGGTTTATCGAACCGCTCTATTTTGGTGCAGAGTAAGATTCAGAAGCTAACCAGTGCAACGCTTCTGGCACAGCAACTCATCAGCGAGCAAGAGCTGAATCTGGGGGAAACATCTTTAACCTGGGAACCGCAGGAGGACATTTTTGCCGCACCATTTGAAACTTTTCGTTGGCAGATCAGCTACCAGGACACTTTGATAAGTCGAGTAAAACAGGTCACGGTTACGGTTTCCTGGGGGACGGCAGAAAAAAATGAACAGGTCCAAATCGTTTCTTTTTTGCCGGATAGGGGGGCGGGATGAGCAATACCTCGCGGGGATTTACCCTCATTGAGATATTGCTGGCTATTCTAATAAGTAGCCTGGTTCTAACAAGCATTTATGGGGTTTTCAGCTCAGTTAGCAGGGCTCGCAATCGTCTTGAAGCTGAAGGTCTTGTGTATCATCAGGCACGGATTTTTTTTGATCGACTCGGTGGGGAACTAAGCAGCTTGAGGTTGTCTCCTTCGGGAGACAAGGCGGTTTTTAGCTCCGGTAAAAACCTGGATGGAGAGACATTTTTTGAGTTTAACACGGAACTTGTTTCTCCCTGGCTGCAACAGTATGGAAGCCTTTCACGGGTTCGTTACGAAGTGCACCAAAGTGAAAAGTCAGCAGATTTATTTCGTAGTGAACAGAGTCTTCTCGCGGATCTCAGCGCATCTGAGCCCCTGCTCTTTATTGCCGGGTTGAAAACTTTTCAGCTTCGCTATTTCAGTCAGGGAAGCTGGCAGGATAGCTGGTCGAGTAAGAAACCACCACAACTGCTTGAGATTACTCTTGAACTGGAAGTTGACAAACGTTTCATCCTGTTCCGCAGTAGTTTTGTTCTCCCTGAGGTTCAGGGATGAGTTCTTTGCATAATCAAAAAGGGATGGCATTACTTCTGGTCCTGATCATTGTTTCTTTGCTCAGTGCTCTGATTATTGAATTTTCTTTTTCAACATTGGTTGATCTACGGGCAACAGAGACATTTCGTGATAGAATCAAAGCCTATTATTTAGCCCGGGGTGGAATTGAAGCGGCACGGACGATTCTTCAGGAGGATAAAAATAAATTTGACCACCCCTCAGAATTCTGGGGAAATCCGTTGGTTAATATCCCCGCTGGCGATGGAGATGTCAGTATTGAAATAACGGATTTGACCGGACGTTTAAATATCAATTTTGTTGCTGATAGTCGTGGCAACCCTTTGCCGGGTTATCACCGCTTTGTTGCTCTTTGTGAAGACGTTTTACTGCTGGATCAATCGCAGGCTCAGGACTTGGCTGATTCACTGGTTTACTGGTTTATCAAGGATGAGACCCAAACAACTTCAGATGATGCTTATTATGATGGTTTGCAACCCCCTTACCATCGGCGTGGTAAAAAATTAGCCGTATTGGACGAATTAAGGCTGGTTAGAGGGTTTGATTTGCAGCGCTTTGAAATGCTCAGACCCTATATCAGGGTTGTCGGGGAAGAGACGATTAATCTGAATACCGCCCCTGCAGAAGTTCTGTATGCGTGGCAATTTTCTGCGGCTGAAGAGCATGTAGAAGTTATTTTGGATCATCGGGATATGATTGCTCTGATTGAGTACCGACACCAATTTCCTTTTCAGAAATTGTCTGATCTAACCCAGGTCGAAGGTATTGGTGATCGTTGGTCTGCTGCCTGGATGCATGGGACAGTTGCTGTGACAGGATCGGTCTATCAGGTTTCCAGTCAGGGGAGAATCAATCAGGTGAGCCGTTATGCTAAAGCTATTATCAATAAACAAAGGAATAAACTTCTGAGTTTCAAGGTGGAATAAGACCATGTCTAAACGTTTTATCGGTATTGATCTGGAAGGGACCGATGTCAGAGTCGCGGTTTTAACTGTGACATCGGGAAAGATTGATATTGAACTGGATAAACGGAGCTATGACTCTCCTGCTTCGGCTGCCGAGGCGATCAAAGAACTGCTCGGAGGTAAAATCACCCTGGGAGACCGTCTTGTGACGGCACTGCCCTGCCGGGTCGGATTGTTCCGTCGACTCCACTTTCCATTTCGTGAAAAAAATAAAATCGAAGCGGCTCTGCCACTGGAGTTGAACTCACAACTGCCGATTTCTCTCGAAGAACATGTGATCTCATTTTTACCCGCCCGGGCCCTGGAAAATGATTATGAAGTGGACGCTGTTGTTGTCAACCGACGCGAAGTTGAGGAGCTGTTAACCCACTTTCCTGATCCCGAACAAAATCCGCGCCGGATTGATCTCTTTCCTTTTGCATTCCTTTCTGTTTTGCACGAACAGGATGGAATACTGATCTATTGTCGCCGCCTTGAAGTCGTTATCTCTCTCATTTATGATGGTAAAATCAGAGATTATCGGTTGTTGCCCGGAACCAGTGAGATGGACGAAGAGGCGATTTTTGACTTTATTGCCAATCAAATCAGTCAACTTGAAAATGCGATTGGCTATGAAGATTTTCCGCTCTGGGTGGTTGGTGCGGGGGTTACTGAAGATCTATTGGTGAGGCTTTATAAAACAGATCGAACCCTTTTAACTCCTGCCGAAGATATTTGGGGAACAAAGGTAAATTGTGAAATGGCTCCAGCGGCATTACTGGCTTTGAGCGAGGTGCGTGAGAGTAAGAAAGCTGGGCAATTAAATTTTCGCCAAGGGGAGTTTGCAGCACGTGGGCAGCTTGAGATGTTTCGTAGTAAACTTATCGCTGTGGCACTGCTCTTATCTTTAGTTGTGGTTGGTGGAGCATTTACCATGCACCTTGGTTACTTGCAGAAGACCCGTGAAGAGCGCCAGTTAAAGAGCCAGATGAAGCAAGTGTTTTTTCAGGTGATGCCCGAGAACACAACCATTGTTGATGTCCCGTTGCAGTTGGAGCGAAAACTGAAAGATTTACGTAAGCAGGTTCAGCTTTTCGGTATTGGTGGTCATGGAGCTGCGACAGTTTTACAAGGGATTTCCGGTAGTATTGATCGGGATATCTCAGTTGAATTCAAGGAACTTAACTATAATAAAGAGGAGGTTCGGCTCTCCGGGACTGCCGATTCTTTTGAGGTTGTTGACCATATTGCCGAAAAATTGAAAGATAATTATTTATTTAATCATGTTGAGATTGTCGGTGCCCAATTGGCAGCTGATACAAATCGGGTTAATTTCGAGTTGCAATTGAAATTTGACGGGGGGATGGACAATGATTAACCGTCTTAACCCACGAGAGAAAACGAT
>CAZGKZ010000024.1:0-10273 GCA_964526315.1 uncultured Geobacteraceae bacterium | reverse complement strand
GGTCAAACAGCTCATCATCATTCTCAGCCCCGGCCAATCGTTGATAGAATTGCAGACGCTGATTGGGATCGGGTAAATATTTTTCCGGGAAAAAGGCAGATAATCCAAGTCGAATTTCCGGGTCGATCCGTTCTTCCCGTTCCTTACCACGAAGGCGGTCGATGGTCTCTTCAAGCAGTTCTGTGTAGAGCTCAAAACCAATAGCAGCAATCGGCCCCGATTGTTTCCCCCCCAGCAAATCACCGGCACCACGCAGTTCCAGATCGTGACTGGCAATCCGAAAGCCAGCACCCAGTTCGGTGAGCTCCTGAAGAACCCGTAACCGTTTGCGGGCATCACGGGTCAGAGCAGCCTCACCCGGAATCAATAGATAGGCATAAGCACGTCGATCACTCCGCCCGACCCGACCCCGTAACTGGTAGAGCTGAGAGAGACCAAAACGGTCAGCGCGGTTAATAATAATTGTATTGGCCCGGGGAATATCGAGACCATTTTCGATGATGGTTGATGCGACCAGCAAGTTGCTTTTCCCGGAAATAAAATCGAGCATCACCTGTTCCAGGTCTTTTTCCGCCATCTGCCCATGACCGATAGCGATCTTTGCCTCGGGAACCAGCTGATGAAGTTGCTCTGCCATCGCTTCAATCGTCTGCACTCGGTTGTGGACAAAGTAGACCTGCCCACCACGGCGCAGTTCTCGCAGAATTGCCTGACGGATCAGTTCATCATCAAAACGGCTCACATAAGTACGGATGGCCAACCGGTCAACCGGAGCGGTTTCTATAACCGACAGATCACGCATCCCACTGAGGCTCATATGGAGGGTACGGGGGATCGGAGTGGCCGTAAGAGTGAGAATATCCACCTCGGCACGTAACTGTTTCAATTTCTCTTTATGGCTGACCCCAAAACGCTGCTCTTCG
Organism: uncultured Geobacteraceae bacterium; assembly: GCA_964526315.1. Classification (GTDB taxonomy): domain Bacteria; phylum Desulfobacterota; class Desulfuromonadia; order Desulfuromonadales; family Geopsychrobacteraceae; genus Desulfuromusa. The sequence goes on along the minus strand of CAZGKZ010000024.1, from coordinate 9,350 downwards.
TCAACCACCAGCAACCCCAAATCCTTAAAACGAACATCCCGTTGCAGCAACCGGTGGGTTCCGATCAGGATGTCGATTTTACCGGCAGCAGCAGCTTCCAGAGTCGCTTTATTCTGAGCACTGGTGCGAAAGCGGGAGACCATTTCGACCCGGATCGGAAAATCGTGGAGCCGTTGTTGAAAACTTTCCCAGTGCTGGCTGGCCAGAATCGTGGTTGGAACCAGTACCGCCACCTGTTTACCATCCAGAACTGCCTTGACCGCGGCACGTAACGCTACCTCAGTTTTTCCATAGCCAACATCACCACAAACCAACCGATCCATCGGTTTGGTCGATTGCATATCCTCGAGGATGTCATCAATCGCCTGCTGCTGATCAACCGTTTCTTCGTAGGGGAAGGTTGCCTCAAATTCACGGAACAACTGATCCGGGGGTGAGTAAGAAAATCCCTGCCGCAGCTCCCGTTTTGCATAGAGTTCTAACAGTTGACGCGCCAATTCCTCAACCGCAGCACGGGCCTTAAGATGGGCTTTCTGCCATCCTTGTCCTCCCATTTTATCAAGTTTAGGCTGATAACCCTCTCCACCAATATATTTTTGAACCTTCTCAATCCGTTCAATCGGGAGATAAAGCTTATCGTTTCCGGCATATTCGAGGTTTAAAAAGTCACCTTCAATAGGTCCGGTCTGCAGATGTGTCAACCCCAGATAACGACCGATACCGTGATCAGTATGGACAATGAAATCACCATTCTTCAGTTCGGCCAAACTGATCATCAACTTTCGGATCCGTTGTCGACCGGTTTTTTTCTGCCGATGGCTACGGCGACCAAAAATTTCTTCTTCACTGATAATATTCAGTTTTTCATCGGGGAGATAAAACCCACAACTCAGCTCACCGATTGTCAATCTAAGCTTTATTTCTGTCATATCAGACAGTTTTTGAGGTGTCTCTATCTCGATGTCTACCCCATGAGCGGTAAGCAGTTCCTGCAGCCGTTCAGCTTGACTCTGCTGGTGGCAGACCAGCAAGGTTTTGCCATTATTATTCTTGATTTGTTGCAAACGCTGTAAGAGCGGTTCAAGACCGTCATGATCTGCATCAGGTTTTGCCCGTAGAGAACCATTCCCCTGGCAATTAAAATGGAAGCGTTGCCGCTCATCATCCAGCTGAATCACCTGCAAACGGGATATTTCAACCCGTAGCGGATTGTGCAGTAAAGATTGCAGTTCGTCAGGTTCAAGATATAGCGTTTGGCGCTGCGCGTGTGGCAACCCCTGTTCCAGCATCCGTTTTTCCCCATCACGAATATCACGGTGAAACAGGTCGATCTCCTGCTCAATCGCCGGGGGATCGATCATAACCAGCTGGAAGTTCTCGAGATATTGTTGCAGTGGATCAAGTTCCGGGTAATTAAATGGCAACAGGAAGGCCCGCCCGGGAGAAAGAATCCCCTCGCGCAGCTCGGTCATGATCGCTTCCCGATCGGTTCGTGGAATCGCCAGTTCGTCGCAACGCTGCTTCAGTTTTTGACCGAGTGTTTCCAGAAAAGATCCATGAAGGATCATCTCTCTGGAAGGAATCAAAGTGAGAACCTTTAAAATTGTCTCTCTGGAACGTTGAGTGGCGGGATCAAAGCTGCGCATCCGCTCAATGAAATCACCATAAAAATCGAGACGAACCGGGAACTCTGCATCAGGGGGAAACAGATCAATAATATCACCACGCACAGCAAAACTGCCCCGTTCTTCTACCAGGGGAACCGGTTGATACCCAAGTTGGGTGAGGGAATTCAGCAGTTGCTTGCGTTCATACTCTTCCTCAAGCAGCAACTCGAGAGAAACATTGTCAAGAATCTGCCGGGGAATGACTTTCTGCATCAGCGAGCGAACCGGTAATACCAGCGCCTTAACGCTGCCACGATTCAGTCCCGCCAAAGTGGTCATCCGGATCGCTTCCAGTTCCGGGTGTGGCGTCAGCGGATCGTAAGGGTTCAGTTCCCAATGGGGAAACAGAGCAATATCATTTGGCCGCGGATGAAAAAACTGCAGTTCTGCCACCAATTGACGGGCCGGTTCCAGTTCAGCACAAAGGATCACCAGCAGTTTAGGGCTGACTTTAATCAGTTGTGCCAGCAGATAAGCATCTGCCGAACCGTGTAATCCCAGAACTTCTACCGTTTGCTCACCAGCAGTGACACCGTCAATGAAGCTGTGAATGGTCGCGTTGCGGATATTTTTTTGGACTTCATCATTCATGGCAGATCACAGGTTTCATTGGGGACGATTCAAGCAGAGGAGAAGATGGCCAGCGGAATTACGAGCCTGCAACAACATCCCCTGATTGTAACATGGGGGGACTTACCAGTGTTGTGTTTCCAAAACGAAAAAGGGTCACGGCTTAAATCAGTTAGCATTCTCAAAATCTAAGACGTGACCCTATCCATTCCAACATTTATTATGAAAATAACCACATAAACTTCAAAAAGAACCGACAAAACCAATCCGGATAGAATCATCAACCGTTTGATCTTTCCGGTGCTTCACTCCGAGACCAATATGCTGATAACCGATGTAGATTGTCGCCTTGGGAAGGATTGCATAGGTTAGACGTATGCCACTTTCCACCAGGTGTTCAGAATCCTGAAACGAAAAAACCTCGGGAGCATAGTAGATATGTCCAGAAACACCAAGCCCCTGTAATTGTGGCAAAATATAGCTGCTCCGCAGACCGACAGCCAGGTTACTAAAATCAGTCCCGTGCTCGGCACTGCCAAGGTACAACCTGCTTCCAACTCCCAAGCTGAGTCCCGGTACATTGCCTGGAGATCCAATGAAATCAAGACCGATATTTCCAAGTTTTAAATCTTTGTCATCATTATAGAGAAAACGACCGTTAGCCATAACTGTGCCATAATCATCCTGGTTGATCGACTGCTCATAACCAAGATGGAAACTCTTATTGCTAAGCCCGATATCAACAGAACCAGCTACTGCAATTGTTGCAAAAAGGCTAAAAATTGTAACCAACAGTACATGTTTAAACATTTATGACTCCTCAAAAGTTAAAATTTGCAGACACAAAAAGAATCGTCCAGGGAATAGTTCTGTCTAGAGAGAGTAAAATCTATAAAAAAATTGTCCCCATCTACAAGGATGGAAACAGCTGAAGTTTATTCATCCATAAGCGAGGTGTCAAGAGTGTCTTACTGAATCCAATCGAGTCACTCAAGGACACTGAGGATTTGTGACCGTCCTTGGCACACCCTGTACCTCCACAGTTCTCCAAGAGATTTCAGTTATAGAGCTTTTAAAAAAGAAGCACCGGACATTCAACATTGTGCAAAACGTAATTTGCGACTGATCCAAATAGAACATCGCGGATTTCGCCACTTTTTACCTTACGACCAATGACCAACAATTGAAATTCCTCTTCATTGGCAATTTGTGGAATCACCCGACGGGGAGCCCCAAATTCGAGGCGTAACTCAATATTGAATCCTGCTTCACGAAGTTTTTTTGCTAACACTTCCAGCCGCTGATGTGCCGCCTTTTCCGCATTCTCCCTGACCATTTCAATCTGAAAATCGGGGATCATCCGGTAAGCCAATTGGTCATTTATGACATGCAGTAAAACCAGTTGCGGGGGAAATTTATTTTTATAAGTGATGATATCTTCAATCGTTTGTTGCGTGGTGGGGGAATCATTGACCGGAATCAAAATTTTAGTGTCCACTAGAATCCTCCTATTTCAAATTGGAATACGCATTTTCTTGCAGTAGCTCCGCAAAACCATCAAGGCCTGATTTAATCGCGAGATCTGCATATTTTTCTCTTTCAATTGCAGAATTTCATCCAGGGGAATCTGCAATTGCCGGACTTCCCGCTGTACCAAGGTTAGGTTTGACAAAATAATTTTCAAATCAGCTGGATTGTATTTTTTTAAACTGGGGGGAGATAAACTCTGAAACCCATTGGAAATATCCTGTGCCAGCTTCTTCGGATTACCAGAAATTGCCATAAATAGAGACTCCTTTAAAACAGTATAGCCTTGTTCTCCAATGCGAACCAATGAAAACCTGCTTGCATTTCTCCTTTTGCTGTGAGACCAATCGCCACTATGACTCTTTCTGTCCATACAAAAGGATTGCTCATCACCTTTGTTGCTGTCCTGATCCTCAGCCCCGATGCGTTACTGGTACGGTTGATCCATTGCGACATCTGGACCCTGCTGTTCTGGCGCTGTCTCCTGACTGCCATAGTGATGTCACTGTTTCTTCTGGTTCGCTACCGTAGCCGCTTCTTTTATAGTTTCTATGCAACCGGCCGAACTGGTCTCCTTCTGGCACTGGCCATCACCTTTGGCTCACTGTTATTTATTCATTCGTTAAAACAGACAACTGCGGCAAATGCTCTGATTATCCTCGCAGCAGCACCGATTGTCAGCAGCCTGCTCAGCTGGATATTTTTACGTGAAGCGATTCCATTACGCACAAAAATGGCAATTTTCGCCTGTTTTGGGGGGATACTGCTGATATTTTCTAACAGTTTAGAGAATGGTCTATTGCTTGGTGATCTTATGGCGCTCGGAGCCACCCTGATGTGGGGAGCCAATGTGGTTATCCTCCGCAGTGGCAAAGAGGTCAATATGATTCCGGCCAATGTTCTCGGTAACCTGTCTGTTGTTCTGGTAGTATTGCTGCTTGGAGCCCAACCTCTGGCTGTCACAACAGAAGAGGCAAGTCTGCTCCTGCTCCTCGGAGGGGTGGTTCTCCCTATCTCCTTCGCCCTGATTACCCTCAGTCCACGCTATCTGAGAGCTCCGGAAGTGAGCTTGATCCTGCTGCTTGAAACGGTTTTGGGACCGATCTGGGTCTGGTTGGTTCTAGGAGAAATGCCACACTCAAGAACTCTGATTGCCGGATTCCTGATTCTTGGAACCCTGCTGCTTCATACCAGTTTTTCGCTGCGCAAACCCGACCCCACACATCATCAGCCGTAAACTGTAGGAAATGCTCTGATATCAGTGTAGAGAGATTGATACTCTTGGCGGGAAAGTAACTTCGAAGCAACAGTGCTACGAGCATGATCAGCCCAGTCGAGAAATTCTGCGGTCTCAGCGGACCGTTATTTTTATTTTACAAACCGTTTTCGATAGGCCGTGGGCGAAAGACCGACAATCTGGTGAAATAGCCGGCGGAAGGAGCTGAGATCAACATAACCAACGGCAGTGGTAATTTGATCCAAACTTTGATCTGTGGTTGTCAGTAGCTGTTTCGCTTTCTCAATCCGCATTTTTTGCAGATATTCCAAAGGGGCTTCACCGGTTGCTTTTTTGAACCGGCGGAGAAAGGTGCGCTCATTCAACCCGGAACGTTTTGCCATCACCCGAACGGAGATTTTTTCTCGATAGTACTGATCCAGCCACCGTTGAACTTTGTGGATTGGATCATCGATATGCTCTCTACTCCCCTTAAACTTGATGAACGGGGCTTGTTCTCGACGATTACCATCAATCAACATCATTCTTGCGCAGGTTCTGGCCAAAGACTTTGATCCATACTTCTCAATAAGATGGAGAGCCAGATCAATATGTGCACCGGTTCCCCCGGCACAGAGATAATCAACACCATCAATAATAAGCCGGTCAATCTGCAGATCAACTTTTGGAAAACGCTGCCTGAAACGCTCCCCCAACTGCCAATGGGTTGTCGCCTGCCGCCCTTGCAATATACCCGCTTCAGCAAGGAGAAAAGCTCCGGAACAAGCACTGGCGACCACTGTCCCATTTTTATGCTGTTGACCAATCCATTGAACTAGTTCGGTCTGTTCCAATAAATGGTCGGGTCGCCCCATCACCCCGGGGACAATTAATAGGTCAATATCATCACAATCTGACAAACTGCCATTAGCCGTCACCAACTGACGATTAAAACTGATGACCGGTTCTCCATCAACAGTCACAACTTTGGTATGACAGAAAAGTGTCCCTGATGCTTGAGAAAGACGCTTCTGTTCCCAGTTGGCCAGAGTGAATAAATCCAACATTCCGGCAATTCCCGATTGCAAACAATTGTCATAAGCCAGCACAACAATATTCAACATTCCCTTACCCCTTTCGCGCTCACTATGTAATTATAGACCATAACATGAATTTTTACCAATATAAATATTTTAATGGTTGTCCTTGGACGATAAATTCTTCCCACTTCTTGACCCCACTTCCTGCATAAGGTTAGATTATCGCCCCTGCTTCAAATAATCTGCTGCTATTTTGGCAGTCAAATATTTTCATAAAGAGGACAAGATGAAACGTTTTATCTATCAATTATTCTGCCTGCTGGCACTACTATTATCTCCATTACCAAGTCTGGCTGCTGACTACACAGTCTCGTTTAACCAGATTGTTGAACATCCGGCACTTGATGCTCTCCGTCAGGGAGTTAAGGATGAGCTATCAGCACAAGGATTGACGGTCCATTATCATGACCATATTGCTCAGGGAAATATTGCAACGGCCAACCTGATTGCCAAACAGATATTGGGGGAACAACCCGATGTTGTCGTTGGTATCGCCACCCCAACGGCCCAGGCCTGCGCCCAGGCGATCAAGAATATCCCAATTGTTTTTGCTGCTGTCACCGATCCGGTAGGGGCTGGGCTGGTTCAATCACTTGAGAAACCGGGTGGGAATATCACCGGCACAACTGACATGAGTCCGATTGGTCAGCAGTTGGAGTTAATTCTTAAGTTTTTACCAAAGCTGAAAACAATTGGTGTTATTTACAACTCTGGAGAGGTAAATTCCATCACCCTGGTACGAGTTCTTAAAGAAGAGGCAAGTAAAAAGGGAATTACGGTTGAAGAAGCGACTGTCAGTAATTCTGCCGGAGTTTTCCAGGCAGCAAAAAGCCTGATCGGCCGGGTGGAAGCCGTTTATATCCCAACTGACAACACTGTGGTGTCTGCATTTGAGGCAATCACTCAAATCGGTTATCAGGCCAAACTACCCATCTTTGCTGCGGATACTGACTCTGTCAGCCGGGGAGCCGTTGCAGCTTTGGCGGTTGACTATTACAAAATGGGTCGCCAGACCGGAGAAATGGTCAGCCGGATTTTTAAAAGCGCCAACCCCGCCGAAATGCCGGTAGAAACTCTCCGTGAATTTCAGATCCACCTGAACCCCGGCTCAGCCGCAAAAATGGGGCTGGATGTTCCCGAAGAACTGCTGAAAAAAGCAGACAAGATTATCGAATAAAGAAACCTTCACAGGAGGGCAAGAAAGGATTCAGATGCAAGGCATGCGAAAAGAAGAAAGTCGAGGCGTGGCTATCTACGTCGAGGTTTTCTTCTTGAGTGTAACGCAGCAGGTGGATTCTTTCTTGCCCTCCCTACATCAATTATGACTTATTTTGCATTTATGGGAGCCCTCGAACAAGGCTTCGCTTACGGATTTCTGGTTCTCGGCGTCTATTTGACCTTCCGCGTTCTCGATTTCCCCGATCTGACCGTTGATGGCAGCTTACCGCTTGGAGCGGCAGTTTCTGCTGTAGCTATTACGGCGGGATTCAACCCCTTTCTCTCCCTGCTATTTGCCCTATTGGCAGGGTTTCTGGCTGGAATGGTGACCGGCATCCTCAGCACCAAGCTTGGGATTCTCCACCTGCTTGCCTCAATTTTGACAATGATCGCCCTCTATTCTATTAATCTACGTATTATGGGGCGACCAAATATCACCCTACTCGGCAAACCGACCATACTGGAACCACTGACAAATGCCGGAATTGGCATGTTCAACGCAGCACCGCTGCTTTTCTGTGTTCTTTCCGTACTTGCATTATTGGTTCTACTCTGGCTACTCCATACCGCTTTTGGTCTGGCAATGCAGGCAACCGGCGCCAACCCACAGATGATTACCAGCCAGGGGGTTAATACTGACCGGGTAATTATCCTGACGGTTGGACTCTCTAACGGTCTGGCCGCCGTCAGTGGGGCTCTCCTCTGCCAAAGCCAAGGGGCCGCCGACGTCAATATGGGAGTCGGAACCATTGTTGCGGGGCTCGCATCGGTAATTGTTGGAGAAACTCTATTCGGTTGCCGCACTATTCGGCGGGCGTTGCTCGCGGCACTGCTTGGATCGTTAATTTATCGATTGACCATCGCTCTGGCACTCAGCTTGAAATTGGGACAATTCTCTTTCACCCCCAGCGACCTTAACTTGCTGACGGCACTATTGGTGGTCGGAGCACTGACCTTGCCAAAACTACGCAGGAAAGTGTTGAGCCGATGATTGAAATTACCGATCTGGTCAAAACATTCCACCAGGGTAGTGTTAATGAAGTGCTTGCTCTGTCAGGAATCAGTCTACAAGTACGAAAAGGTGATTTTATTACCATCATCGGCTCCAATGGGGCAGGGAAAAGTACTTTATTGAATTGTTTAGCCGGCAGTTACCCGATCAACAGTGGTCATATCTTGATTGACGATCAGGATGTCTCCCGTTGGCCTGAATACAAACGTGCAACTCAGATCAGTCGGGTCTTTCAGGATCCACTCCTTGGAACCTGTGGTCCTCTCTCAATTGAACAAAATCTGGCCCTGGCCAATCGTCGCGGGAAATCTCATGGTTTGAAACGTGGAGTTCAAAAAAATGATCGAAAACTCTTCCGCAAGCAACTGTCACAACTGAATTTAGGGCTGGAAAACCGCTTGAAAGATAGTGTCGGCCTCCTTTCCGGGGGACAGAGACAAGCTCTCACCTTGTTGATGGCAACCCTGGTTAAACCGAGAATTCTCCTCCTTGATGAACACACTGCGGCACTTGATCCAAAAACAGCGCTGCAAGTACTAAAACTGACTCAACACCTCATTGCAGATCAACATCTGACGACCCTGATGGTGACCCACAATATGCGTCAGGCCCTGCAACTTGGTAACCGGTTAATTATGCTCCACAACGGACAGATTATCCTCGATGTTTCTGGAGAGGAAAAAGGGGCCATGAGCGTGGAAGATCTGCTGGAACAATTCTATAAAGTTCGGGGTGAGGAATTTGTTTCTGATCGAATGCTCTTGGTTTAAACTCCCCCTTCGATGCTTGACCTGAAACCACCTCTACCCTACTCTTTGGGCTCTTCAAATCATCGTGGGGCCGCCACTTGACTGATTTTCTACCAGACATCGCTAGATGTTATCGATACGCGCCATCGCAGCAACTATCATAACCAAAATTTACAGCATCAAAGCAGCATAGAAAGTATTATTTCATGAAAAAGTATGACGCAATAATCTTCGATCTTGACGGAACTCTCTGGGATGCCTCCAATGCCACTGCCGCAGGCTGGAACGTAG
>CAZGKZ010000023.1:0-10346 GCA_964526315.1 uncultured Geobacteraceae bacterium | reverse complement strand
TTTTTCTCAACTTCCCGTTTCAATTCAACGAAGAATTCCCACCCTGAAAATGGCTTTACATGCCTACAATCGGGAAAATCCAAGTGCCAGTCTGGTGCAGCTGAATGACCATATCCTGCGTGAAGGGGAGATGGTAACCGATAAAATCCGCCTGGAAAAAATAACCGCAGAAGGGGCGGTCCTGCACTACGATGGTTATCACTTCCTATTACCCCGGCGTGGAACTAAAAATATTTGACATTGCTAATTTTTGTTCTATCCTTTACCTTGAACTTAACTACCTCGAAAACTTTTTTTGTGCCCTGCTCATTGGTAAGGATACTTTATTTTATGCAGGATCGGTTTACTGCGACCAGCTTATTTAGAGTCATTTTATCGGTGTTTTTCCTGCTCTGCTTTTTAACTGTGGGTTTGGTCAATTCTTCAGTAGCTAGTAACGAACTGGTTTTTTCAGCAGAAGAACAGGCCTGGCTTGCTGCTCACCCTATTATTCGCATTGCTCCTGACCCTGATTTCCCCCCGATTGAATTTATCGACAAAGATGGAAAATATCGTGGTATCGCTGCGGACTTTATTCATCTTCTGGAAAAGAAACTACCGCTGAAATTCGAAATTGTCGCACTTGAAAACTGGAATGAGGTCGTTAAACAGGGAAAGACCCGTCAGATTGATATGTTTGGTGCCGCAGCCCCCACTCCGGAGAGACTTGAATATATGGATTTCACCCGTCCGTATGTTGAATTTCCAGCGGTTGTTCTGGTTCGCAATTCTGCCAAGGATTTCCCGATCCTTTCGGAGCTACAGGGGAAGAGCGTCGCGGTGGTTTCAAACTATGCTGACCATGAATATATGAAGAGGGTCTATCCCGATATCCCCCTTGAAGTGATGCCCGATATTTCTGCCGGACTACGACAGGTCTCTTTTGGAAAAATCGATGCGATGGTGTTGAATATTGCATCTGCGGCATATTACATCCAGAAGGACGGAATCAATAATCTTCAGGTGACTCAGGATACTGATTTTGTTTTTGATCTCTCTTTTGCCGCCCGTAATGACTGGCCAATTCTGACGTCCATTCTCGAAAAAGGGATGGCAGAGATTTCTCCTGCGGACAAAAAATCGGTTCTCGATAGATGGGTTTCTCTCGGAAAGAAGTCGTGGCACCCATCTCCCTTGTTTGTTATCTCAGTTCTTTCGATTCTTCTTCTGCTCATCCTGGCATTTATTGTTTTTTGGAATCGTTCTTTGCGGCGTCAGGTTGCTGAACGGACAGCTGAGTTACAGACTGAACTGGGTGAACGGATTCAAGCAGAAAAAGAGAAAGAACAGCTACAGGTGGAAGTCCATCGGGCCAAAAAGATGGAGGCTATCGGTCTACTGGCCGGAGGTGTTGCTCACGACCTGAACAATATTCTTTCCGGAGCCATCGGTTACTCCGATCTATTGCTGAAAAAAACTCCAGCAGACAGTCCAATGATTCGCTATTTAAGGGAAATCCGTGAGTCAGGGCGCCGCGCCGCAGCCGTTGTTGCCGATCTGCTGACGATTTCCAGAGATGCGGCTTCCGATCGTCATATCTATAATCTGAATACCATTATCAATGAGTACCTCCTCTCAGCTGAACACCAGGCGCTGGTTTTACGTTTTCCTGATGTCGATTTTCACCTTAATCTTGATCCAGACCTGTCCAATATCATCGGTTCTGAAAGCCATCTAAAAAAGAGCATTATGAATCTGGTCATCAATGCGGCCGAGGCAACGCGGCAAGGAGAGGTTTTTCTTGCGACGAAGAATAAAAAAATTGAGACAGCAATGAAAAATGGTGCGATGTCCCTTGACCCTGGTTCATATGTCCTTTTTTCAATTGCTGACAATGGATCAGGAATTACTCCTGAGGATCTTGAACATATTTTTGAGCCGTTTTATACCAAGAAGAAATTTGGTCGCAGTGGCACCGGTCTGGGTTTAGCAGTGGTTTGGAATACCGTTCTGGAGCATCAGGGATTTATTGATGTCAAACAGCCGGGACAGGGGAGTGTTTTTGAATTGTATTTTCCGGCGACGGTACAGCAGGTTGTTGCAGAGGATAACTCAATTGAGCCGCTTGATCTGGATGGTCACGGTGAGCACATTCTGGTTGTCGATGACGAAGAGCCGATCCGTGTTCTGGCAGAGAAAATGCTGACGGCCCTCGGGTATAGAGTTTCTCTGGTTTCGAGTGGGGAAGAAGCTGTTCATTTTCTTAAAACAAATCGGGTTGATCTGTTGCTGCTGGATATGCTGATGGAACCGGGAATGAACGGTTATCAGACCTACCGAAAGATTAAGGAATTTCTCCCCGAACAGAAGGCTTTGATTGCGAGCGGCTTTTCCGAGAGTACCGAAGTAAAAAAAGCGCAAGATCTGGGTGCTGGGGCTTATATCAAGAAGCCCTATACTCTTCAGGAACTTGGGATTGCTATCAAAAAAGAGTTGACTCGGTAGTTTCTGGAAAGTATTCAACACGACTGTTAAACTTTTTAGAGAGCCCCCATTCAGGGCAGTCCCCTTTTGTTTTACAAATACTAACCGTGTTCTGTGCCCAAGGGGCGATTGGAACGACCTGTCTGATGGTAGCGCTTTTTCTCTGGTGGATGGATGGCTGACTTTGTGGATTAATTATGTCACGATATTCATGATTGTCTCCCTCCTCTGACGGTATCATCTTGAGGACTATGGAAGAAAGATTGGCAAAAGTTAAATGGAGAAAATAAATGGATGAATCGATGAAGCCCGTTGTGCCGATTGTCTCGTCGGAGCACTTGACCTCACCCGACAGTTGGCAGCTCAGTGAGTTTGAATATGGAATGATTATCGCCCATAATGCATTTACCCGCTGGATGATCCGCTGTATGAGTGCAGCTGGACACCAGGATTTCAGTCCACTGGACGTGTTGGTTTTACACAACGTTAACCATAGAAACCGGGAAAAGCGTCTGGCTGATATCTGTTTTGTGCTGCATGTTGAAGATACTCATACGGTTAATTATGCCCTGAAAAAACTGGTAAAATTGGATCTGTTACAAAAAGAAAAGCGTGGCAAAGAAATATTTTATAAAACCACGGAAGAGGGGGGGCGTGTCTGTAAAGAATATCGGGAAATTCGGGAACGTTGCCTGACTTCAGTGTACCGGAACCTGGAAAAGGAAGGTTCTGAAATCAGTGAAGCTGCTTCTTTAATGCGACTGCTTTCAGGACTGTACGATCAGGCATCCAGGGCGGCGGCCTCTTTGTAGGGTGAAAATGACTTATCCACCCATCATATTTGGCAGGATTGTGACGATGGATGGGAATATGACAATCAGGGCCAGTGCGACCAGTAAAAGGAGGAAAAAAGGGATAGCTGCATATGCCACACGTAAGATATCAAGCCCCGTTAAACCCTGAATCACAAAAAGGTTAAATCCGACTGGCGGGGTTATCTGTGACATTTCAACAACGATAACGACAAAAATTCCGAACCAGAAGGGATCAATCCCAGCTTGTTCCACCATGGGCATGACGATCGAGGTTGTCAATACAACGACGGAAATGCCATCCAGGAAACAACCGAGGATAATGAAGAAAATAGTCAGAACCCCGAGTAATGCGTAGGGTGAAAGTCCCAGAGCGGCGATCCAGACTGCCAACATTCGCGGGATTCCGGTGAAACCCATAGCAACGGTAAGAAAAGCAGCACCGGTAAGAATGAAGGCGATCATGCACGAAGTTTTCGTTGCCCCCATCAAGCCATCAAGGAAGGTTTTTTTGTTGAGGGTGCCGGTATGTTTTGAAAGCAGAAGAGACAGTGCGACCCCCACTGCAGCAGCATCAGTCGGTGACGCAATACCGGAGTAGATGGAACCGATAACCCCACTAATCAGCAGGATGACCGGAATCAACCGCTGAGACCGTTTTATCCGTTCTCTAAAAGAAACTGCCTCATCTCCTGCCGGGATCTGGTCCGGGTGCAGCAGTGACCAGATTATAACATATCCAACAAACAGAGCGACCAGAAGAAGACCTGGCAGTATCCCTCCGATGAACAGTCTGGCAATGGATTGTTCTGTTGCCACACCATAAACAATCAGAATAATTGAAGGTGGTATCAGCAGTCCCAGGGTCGCTGAACCGGCGAGTGTGCCAATCACCATGTTGACCGGATACTTACGTTTGGTCAGTTCAGGAATAGACATTTTTCCAATAGTGGCCGCTGTTGCGGCTGATGAACCGGACACCGCAGCGAAAATACCACTGCCAAAAATATTGACATGGAGAAGTCTGCCCGGCAGGTGACTCAGCCAGGGAGAGAGGCCGGAAAACATATCTTCGGAGAGGCGCGATCGGAACAGGATTTCCCCCATCCAGACAAACAGGGGCAGCGCTGCCAGAGACCAGGAATTGCTGGCACCCCAGACAGTTGTGGCCAGGACTTCACCGAGCGGTGCTTCGGTAAAAAACAGCATCCCCATCATGCCAACGGACAACAGCGCGAAGGCGACCCAGATGCCGCTGCCAAGCAGAACGAAAAGGGAGAATAACAGAAATATTGTCATGCTTATTTCAGACACGTTATCTCCAAAGTTCTAAGCGGCGGACTCGTTATCAGTTTGATCGAGAAGAGATTCCCCGGCATCGGCATAGCCTGGCTGGTTGCCGCAAATGACGCTGATGAGTTCATCAATCAGGGCAATGGATAACACAATTAACCCGATCAGCATGGACGATTGGGGAATCCATATCGGTACCGCAATCATTCCAGAAGAAAGGTCGTTGTAAATGTAGGATTCCCTGATGAGTAAAAAAGTGTAACAGGTGAAGTAAACTGCCACGGCAGAGCAGAACAGGAGGCTCCAAATTTCAAAAATATGGCGTAACTTTTCATTGAGCCGCGTCAGTATCAGGGTCACTCTGATATGTCCACCTGAGCGTAAGGTGTACGCCAGGGCGAGAAAGGAGGCGGCAGCAAGAAAGAAACCGGTAAAGTCGGCATAGGATGGAATCGTCAAGCCAATGGCTGACCCCGTCAGCAGACCGCTTAAACGATCCACGGCATTCAGGCATACCTGACAGAGCACGAGAAGGAAAATGACCATGATGCTAGCTGCGGCCAGCCATCCACTAGCCAGATACAGTTTATCCAGTCCCTTGCGCAAAATTTTGTTTTCTTCTGAGCTCATCCAATTACCATGTTACTTCATGGGGATCCGGTCAAAGATCCCCATGAGTTATATATCAGTCAATTAATTGTTGTAAGCTTTCAGTAGGACCGCACCTTCAGCACCGGCACTCTTTTTCCAATCTATCAGCATTTCCGCGCCAACTTGCTTAAGACCATCCATCAACTCTTTGCTCGGGGTCACAATGGTCACCCCATTTTTTTTGAGGATTGCTGTTTTGGTGGCTGTCTCCTGTTTACTCATCTCCCAGCCCCGTTTCTCTGCAGCAGCGGCGGCAGTGAGAACCGCTGCCTGGTCTGCTTTGCTGAGTTTACGGAAGGCACGTTTGTTAACGACAACAATATTCTTGGGGAGCCAGGCTTGGATGTCGGTATAGTGAGTGATGAAGTCCCAGGCTTTAGAGTTAGCTCCGGTAGAAGGAGAGGTGATCATCGCATCGACCCTGCCTGTGGCGAAGGCCTGCGGAATATCGGGGACTTCAACCTGAGTCGGAGCGGCTCCAACCAGATTGGCAAATTTTTCCAGAGTTGCATTATAAGCTCTGAACTTGATCCCTTTTAGATCATCAACACTATTGATCGGTTTTTTGGTGTAGAGTCCCTGTGGCGGCCACGGCACTGTAAAGAGTGGCATCAGGTTCTGCTTGTCTAATAATTTTGTGATAACCGGTTTCTGGGCATCCCAGAGTTTTTTTGCTTCTTTATAATTGGTTGCGAGGAAAGGCTGAGAATCGGCACCAAAGACCGCATTTTCGTTAGAGAGTAGTGAGAGGAAAAATTCGCCAATCGGGACCTGTCCTCCGCGCACCGCCTTCGAGATTTCAGGATGTTTGAACAGAGACCCTGCCGAATGAATTTTTATTTTAAGATCGCCGTTGGTGGCTTTTTCTACGTCCTTGGCAAACTGAATAATGTTGACAGTGTGAAATGTCTTGTCCGGGTAGGGGGTGGGCATATCCCAGGTAGCAGCAAAACCTGAGATGGCAAAACTGCAAATTCCAACCATGCATGCAAACGTTAGACAAAGCTTTCGTCCTGAAAATTTCATGATTTTCTCCTTTTCTGGGCTAGTTAACTCTGCTGGTTACTTTCCGATCTAAAACACTTTTATATAGATATTTATAACTGATTCCTGTTGGAATAAACAGCTGGAAAATAGATATTTTCTATTTTTATTTTCTTGAGTAAAATATTATGAGATATCTTAACTATATGTAAAATAGTCATAATTTTTGTTACTGTGGTTCCTTTTTAGATAAGGAAAGCTGCAATAATTAATAAATCTTAGTTGACATTTTGCGACTGTGGTGACACTTTCACATAATATTGATAAAATGTCGATAAAAAATCAACATTAATAATTATAAAAATGTTTTATATTATTTCACTAAACCGTCAAGTTGAGGCTGCGGGAGAAGTAGATGAAAAAATGGCAAATTTGGATTGATCGTGGTGGAACTTTTACCGATATTGTAGCCAAGCGTCCGGATGGACAACTGGTGACCCTTAAGCTGTTGTCTGAGAACCCGGAAAATTACCGGGATGCTGCAGTACACGGCATACGTGAACTTCTTGGCCTTGCAAAAGATGCTGATATCCCCCACGAGATGATTGAAAATGTCAAAATGGGAACGACCGTTGCGACCAATGCATTGCTTGAAAGACAGGGTGACCGTACCCTTTTTGTCACTACCAGAGGTTTTGGCGATGCACTACGGATCGGCTATCAAACCCGCCCCCGGCTCTTTGATCGCCATATTGTTTTACCCGAACTTCTCTATGAGGAGGTTCTTGAAGTTGAAGAGAGACTTGATGCTCATGGTGAGGTAGTTACTCCACTGAATTTGGAGGCCGTCGTTCAGGGTCTGGAACAAGCTTACCAGCGTGGTATCCGTGCCGTAGCGATTGCGTTTATGCATGGTTACGCTAACCCGGTTCATGAGCAACGGGTTGCTGAAGTTGCCGGTAAGATCGGCTTCACGCAAATCTCTGTCAGCAGTCGGGTGAGCCCCCTGATGAAACTGGTTTCACGTGGAGATACGACAGTTGTGGATGCCTATTTATCGCCAATCTTACGTCGTTATGTCAATCAGGTCGCCGATCAACTCGGTGAGGGTCCCAGATTGATGTTCATGCAATCAAACGGTGGCCTGACCGATGCCAAACTGTTTCAGGGCAAGGATGCAATTCTCTCGGGTCCGGCGGGTGGTGTGGTCGGTATGGTGCGTACCGCATCGATGAGCGGTTATGAAAAAATAATCGGATTCGATATGGGGGGAACATCAACTGATGTCGCTCACTACAATGGTGAATTTGAACGCAGTTTCGACACGGTTGTCGCCGGGGTGCGGATGCGCGCACCGATGATGCATATTCATACCGTAGCTGCCGGTGGCGGTTCAATTCTCCATTTTGATGGTTCCAGATATCGTGTCGGTCCCGACTCAGCCGGTGCAAATCCCGGTCCGGCCAGCTACTTGAGAGGTGGCCCACTGACGGTGACCGATTGTAATGTGATGCTCGGCAAGATTCAGCCTGATCATTTCCCCAAAGTCTTCGGTCCGCAGGCGGATCAAGCACTTGATGCCAATGTGGTGCGCGAAAAGTTTGCCAAACTGGCGGCAGAAATTGCGCTAGCAACAGCAGCGCCGGAACTTCCGGGAGAAGAGGTTGCCGAGGGCTTTCTCAAAATTGCCGTTATCAATATGGCCAATGCTATCAAGAAAATTTCGGTGCAGCGCGGTTATGATGTCACCGAATATACTTTGAACTGCTTTGGCGGAGCGGGGGGGCAGCACGCCTGTCTGGTTGCAGACGCTCTGGGGATGAGCCGAATTTTTCTACATCCCTTCGCCGGTGTTCTCTCTGCCTACGGCATGGGGCTGGCCGATGTCCGGGCGATGCGTGAATCTCAGGTGGAAAAACCATTTGATCTCTCGGCACCGACCGTTATTCAGGATGTGGCGGGGGTGATGATAGATGAGGTTCGCAACGAGGTCATTTCTCAAGGGGTTGCGGAGGACAACATTGTGGTCAGGGTTAAGGCACATCTGCGTTATGAGTCGACCGATACCTCTCTGGAGATTGAGGCCAGCAGTTATGTCGAAATGTTGCACAACTTTGAGAATGCCCATCGGCAGCAGTTCGGTTTTGTGGTCAGTGAAAGAGCACTGATTATCGAGGCAGTTTCGGTTGAGGGGATTGGAGAGACCGAGCAGGTGGTCGATCCGGAGATGACCATCGAGCATCATGGGGATGCACCGAACATAGATGATCAGGTCACTATTTATACCAATGGCAGCCCCATGAAAGTGCCGCTGTATAAGAGAGAATCTCTGCAACCCGGTCAGGTTTTTCCGGGTCCGGCGATCATAACCGAAGATATTGGCACAGTCATTGTTGAAGATGGCTGGCAGGCCAGCCTGAATTCACGCCAGCATCTGATCCTGACCCGTTACAAGCCCCGTCCCAGTGTGCAGGCGATTGGTACCAAAGTCGATCCGGTGATGCTTGAGGTCTTTAATAATCTCTTTATGTCGATCGCTGAACAGATGGGCGCAACTCTGGCCAAGACCGCTTATTCGGTCAATATCAAGGAACGGCTTGATTTTTCTTGTGCAATTTTCGATGGCCAGGGGCAGTTGGTGGCCAACGCTCCACATGTTCCTGTCCATCTCGGCTCAATGGGTGAATCGGTAAAAGCGGTCATAAATAATAATCAGGGACAGATGCAGCCCGGTAACGTTTATATGCTCAATGCCCCCTATAATGGCGGCACCCACCTGCCTGATGTCACTGTTATTACCCCGGTTTTCGATAATTCTGGGGAGGATGTTCTGTTTTACGTCGGAGCCAGGGGACATCATGCCGATATCGGCGGGCGAACACCTGGGTCATCTCCTCCCGATTCGACTCATATCGATGATGAGGGGGTGTTGATAGACAATTTTCTGCTCGTAGAACAAGGTACTTTACGTGAGAAACAAACCCGGGAGCTACTTGCTTCCGGTAAGTATCCCTGTCGCAATATAGATCAGAATATGGCAGATCTTTCGGCTCAGATTGCCGCTAATGAAACCGGCCAACAGGAACTTCTGAAGATGATCGACCATTTTGGGCTGCCGGTTGTACAGGCTTATATGGGGCATGTGCAGGACAACGCTGAAGAGTCGGTGCGACGCGTCATTGATATCCTGAAAGATGGTGAGTTTCGCTATCCGATGGATGGTGGGAATATCATCAAGGTGAAGATAACAGTTGATCGCAAGCAACGCGAAGCACATCTTGATTTCACCGGCACTTCACCCCAGAATACCGGGAATTACAATGCCCCGACGGCAGTGTGTAAGGCGGCAGTTCTCTACGTTTTCCGCACCCTGGTCGGTGATGAAATCCCCCTCAATGAAGGGTGTTTTAAACCGTTAAAAATTAAGATTCCGCCGAAAACTATGATCAGCCCGGAGTATCCTGCTGCGGTTATATCGGGGAATACGGAAGTCTCACAGGCTATCACCGATTGTCTGTTCGGGGCTCTCGGAGTTTTGGCCTCATCTCAAGGGACGATGAATAATTTTGTTTATGGCAATGAGAAATACCAGAACTACGAAACAATCTGCGGCGGTACCGGTGCCGGGCCGGATCACCCTGGAACCAGTGGCGTTCACTCTCACATGACCAACACCAGAATGACCGATCCGGAAGTTGTCGAATGGCGTTTCCCGGTTCGAGTGGAATCCTTTGCCTTGCGTCCAGGGACTGGGGGGAAGGGAAAATTCTGTGGTGGAGATGGTGTTGTACGCCAGTTACGTTTTCTTGAACCGATGACGGCAACGCTCCTCTCTTCCCATCGCGAGACCAAGCCCTACGGTCTACAGGGGGGGCTGCCGGGGGCATGTGGAGAAAACAGTATTGTCACTAAAGACGGCGTGACTCGAATCCTCAAAGGGAATGATGAAGTTCAGGTTGTGGCCGGGGATATTATCATTATCAAGACACCAGGTGGTGGTGGCTTTGGTCTGCCCGAATAGATATCGATGAGAGTTTGCATCTGTAGATTAAATGAACTACCTGTCGCTTGCTACGGCGTAGTTCAATCAAATTCAATCCGGTAAAACAGATCAGCACCAGAGTCGTAACCGAGAGTGGATTC
>CAZGKZ010000022.1:9130-10443 GCA_964526315.1 uncultured Geobacteraceae bacterium | reverse complement strand
CGCAGTTCGATCATTTTGACGTCGGCGGCCTTGCATGCCTCATCAGCTCCCTCAATCAGTGATGCCACCGAAAATGATTCAAGAATACCGAGGGCCTCAAGTTCTGGTGGGGCATTCGTACCGTTGAGAGCCGGAAAAATATCGGGATGGACACTGGGAATCACAAAGGTATCGATAATTGCGTCGGCCTGCTCTGCTTCGACAACATCGACTGCCGCCTGAATCGACGCAACATCGCCACCGATCAGCACCATATATTTGCCGGCACAGATGGTCCGCGACAGGATCAGATCAATCGCTGCAGTTTTCAGCATCATATCTGCCGACTGCATCCCCGCAGCAATACTGGAAAGCTCAATCAAACCGATAGCACTCATTTACTCCTCCGATCAAGCCACACTACGGGCGGCGATAGTAACAGATTGATCCGTTATTTTAGTGATCTCTCCAGCAACAGATGCATGGATCGCTGCCCCAAGACTTCCGGCGGGAACATCTGCCAGCAGGTCACCAACTGCGACCACCGTACCAACGGTGACCAGCGATTGTGCCGGGGCACCAATATGCTGCTGCAACGGAATCCGCACCTCAGCTGGAGCAGGAACTGCGGCGACAAACGGTGTCGGAACTTCGTACTTTGCGATCCGCAATCGGCGCAGCAACGATTTTGTCGGGACCCGGCGATACTCTTTCATTGCATGCAGCTGAGGCGGTTTACTCTGTTGATAGCTCTGCCCCGTTTCACGCATTGTCACTTTCGCCTGTTCACACGCCTCGCGTGGATAGAGCCCTTCGGGACACGCATAAAGGGTACATAGCCCGCAGGAACAGCAATATGTAGCGTAATTGTTCCAGAATCCCTCACCACTGGTGGTAAAGCCGAGGGAGCGCATCACCTTATGCGGCTGGACATCGTAGCCAAGCAGATAACGCGGACACGCTTCGGTACACATGGAACACTGGTCACACGCCGACTTGCCGATTCGGTTCATCTCCGCCACTGAACGGGTTTTACGTTTCACCAGATAATGGTCACCCGGCAAAACAATCAACCCGGCACAGGTCTTTGTCACGACATCATCGAGATCGGTACTGATTCCCCCCATCAGAATACCGCTGACCAGCAGAACAAAATCATCGGTTGTCGTTCCACCGGCAAAGTCGAGTAATTCGCGATAACTGGTGCCAACAGGAACCAGAAACGATTTCGGTTCCTTGACCAGGCCGGCAACGCTGACATTTTTGTGGGTGACTGGCTGGTCATCCAAAGCAGCACTGACATTGAATAACGTCTCAACATTACACACCACGCA
>CAZGKZ010000022.1:6368-9030 GCA_964526315.1 uncultured Geobacteraceae bacterium | reverse complement strand
CCTCCACCCCCGGCACCGACAACTCCGGCAGCTTTAATTTTTTCGGCAATAGCGTGACTCATAGTTTATTCCTGATCTGATTTAGACTGGGATTGCTGCTCCCAATCGGCCGGATAGGTGACATAAAGAAAACGGGCAAAATCTGGAACACTGAACTGGATTGCGGTATTTTTCGGGATCAGAATCACGTCCCCCGCGTCACCAATCACCTTGCGTCCATCAATCACAATTTCCAGTCGTCCCTCAATAATGTAGTCGATCTCATCGTAATTCAGCACCCAGTCAAAACTGCTCTTTTCCATCTCCATCACCCCGCAACCGAGCCGAGGGCTCTCTTTAAGAGAGAAAATATCTTTGAGAAATACTTTATCGCCGGGCTTACCGGTAGCAAACGGTTCTGGTTTCACCGTTACCGTACGAACCGTCGTCACCCCACTGGCTGGGTCGCGCGAATGTTCAAACGACTGCTTTTCCGGCGCTACTGTCTCGGCAACCACCTTGCGAATTAAATCATGGAGTTGCGCGTCGCTGATCCGTTCTGACATTACCGGTGGATCCTCAACCGATCCATCACTTTGAGGGTCACATCGTCAATATGTTTGCGGTCTCTGATGGCAAAATCGTTCTTCAACATTTCACCAATCCGGACCCGCAACTCAGGCTCTTGTGTCGCTAGTAGCGGCTTCTCGAGAGGAGCTGACGCTGTTGCCGGTTGAGCCACCGTGGCGGGGCGTTCACCGTAAACCAGGGCGATCCCTTTTTCCCGCAGATAATCCTTAGCTCCCGGAGTCAGCAACAAAGTCTGATCGACGTAGAAAATCGTCTCTCCAGGATTAATAAATTGCGCAATATTGCCTCGTTCGACCAACTGCTTTGCCATAATTCACCTCATCATTCATCCGTGCCGAAGAAAAATCGATCAGTCACCACTTTGCACTTCGACTTCGTCAATAATTCCGATAATCGACGCATCGACCAGCGAGTTTTCCAATCCAGCCGATTGGCGTGCTGCACTTCCGGTCGCAACCAGGACCCGTTCCCCGATGCCAGCACCGACCAGATCTGCTGCGACAAAACTCTCTTTTTCTTCATTGCTGCAAGCATCCAGCCGCCGGACAATCATCAATTTGAGTCCGGTTAATGAATCACTTTTTCTGGTTGCCCAGACATTACCAACAACATCGCCGATAATCATGTGTCATCCCTTTCATTTTTTTCGAGTAGAATCCCACGGGCCTTAGCACAATCATGAGCCAGCGGAGTGACCAGGGTTGTTGCTGCCAGTTGTAGCGTCCGAAGCCCCTGTTTATCCGCAATGAGGATATCCTCTTCGGTTACCACCGCTTTGGCGAACAGCGTATTCGAGGATATTTTCGTTGCCGCAAAATCTACAAGACCGAAACTATTCAGTGTCTGCCGATAGGTTTCGTATAAACTGCACAATGGTTCCGGTGCCGTGCTAGAGAAACGTTGATACTCAAATTCAAACACTTCAACCGCTTGTCCACCAAGCAACCGTATCAACACCTGTTGAAAACGGTAATTTGTTGCCCGACCTACCGCCAGATCGGCCATCTGAGTACAACTGAGCAGCGGAATAATCACCCGTGAAGCTGAAGTCAGATCGGTTCCGATACTGACCTCAATACCATCGTCGAGCTGTCGCTGTAACGCAGCAACATTCTCATCATCAGGTTTGCCAAGAATCACCACGCGACTTTCAGATGGAGGGTTCATCCGCTTCAGCACCTCCTCAACAACCTGCCTGACCACCTCTTCTATGGTCATCATTATTCCTCCCGCAAAGCAGAAGAATCGTTCAACGCGATTCCTAACGGTGTCACCAGCAGCGGATTTCCCGGCTTAAAAACCGGCAAATCGAGCTCGGCAGAAAAAACCTCCTCAATGCCCACCAGACAACATGTTCCACCGACCAGAAAAATTTCTTGCGGCTGCCATTTGTTAATGTGTCGCCTGACAATCGTTGCCATTTTTTGAATCACCGGCCTCACCAGCAACAAATTTTCCTCCTGAAGCGATTGATCGTGTTTCCGTTTTTCGGCTTCGGCAAAGCTGATATGGTGATGTCCTGCCAGCACCAATGAAATGTGGGTTCCCCCCGTCGCTTCATCGGCAGTATAAACAACTTTACCGTCTTCAATAACCGCCAACCCCGTTGTCCCCCCACCAATATCAACAATGACACCGTGATCAATTTGAAGTACTGCATTTGCCGCAACCGGCTCATCGATAACGGTAGAAACTGCTAGCCCCGCAGCTTCAATCACGTAGCAATGGGTTTTACTGTTCCCTTTTTCTGTCCCCGGAGGAATGGCAATTGCAGCCTGTTCCAGGGTTCGACCGAGTTGTTCTT
Source organism: uncultured Geobacteraceae bacterium (assembly GCA_964526315.1). GTDB lineage: Bacteria > Desulfobacterota > Desulfuromonadia > Desulfuromonadales > Geopsychrobacteraceae > Desulfuromusa. The sequence goes on along the minus strand of CAZGKZ010000022.1, from coordinate 6,656 downwards.
CCAACTGTTTCACCAGTCGCTTGACAATATCGATGGCACCAGCATAATCGACCACCAGACCATCACGAACCACCTGCGAATATTCAAGGGCACAGCCAACTGGAGTTCCGGTGCGATTGAGAACAACAACAACGATATACGCCGTTCCCAGATCAACGCCAACAGCCAGTGGCTCCGTCGCAGTCACAGGTTTTGGCGAGTTGATACAGCTCTCTAGCCGGTTTATCTCGCTATTAATTCTGCTAAAATCCACACGTGACCTCAATCAAGCAACTCGCCCGTCATCCC
>CAZGKZ010000022.1:0-6268 GCA_964526315.1 uncultured Geobacteraceae bacterium | reverse complement strand
GGACCGAGAATAGCGATATTTTCGATTTCTCCGCGTGGTCCGATCAGCTTGACCCGCTCCTTGCACAAAAACTGCCCCGGCTGTGACAACTCCCGGACATCAGTCAAGTCATGACCAAACAATGTCGCAACATCTGCAGCGCTGAGATGGACGTGACGGGCTGATAACTCCACTGGAATCTGCCGATCTGTCGTTGCAAAACGAGCCATCACGTTAGCAACGATATCGTCAGTCAACCGATTATCCATACTTTCCCCGAATTGTTTTTCTGGTTTAACCACCATCAACATCATCACATAGATCACACTACTCAGGCGATTCAGTGCCCGGAGAATATCTGTCCGTTCAACCGTTTTGTCGTGCGTAAATGCAGTAACAGCCGCCAGCTCAACCTGCCGGATCAATGTTCGTAGACGATTTAGCGATAGAACCTCCGAGCTCAATTCGGCATTGAGATCAAGATGGCCGATGCCAAAATACTTCTGCGGGGTATGGGACCGTTCCCTGATTTCAGTTTCACTCAGACCGAGAAAATCACATGGCTCCAGTTCAACACCGGTCACTTCAGCTTTCAGGATCGCCTGCGCTCGCGTGAACAGATCTTGCAGTTGAATGCTGAGCGTCCCATTGACCTGCTGCTGCAGTAACAACACTTCAGCCTGGAAGTTGTCGATCAGACCCCGGAGGATAATCCGCGGATGGTCTTTTGGTACCAACTGCCGACCAATCAGATGGGTCATGTGCTCCGGCTTGACCGGGTACTTCTGACCATCCTCCACTGCGACATAGTCCAGCTCTGTAACACCTTTGTCCTTAACAACTGTAATCTTGCGATCGTTAAGAAACTGCGCTGCCGCTGGAGTCAACAACTGACCACCAAGCAGGGTAAAAGTCTCGGGAAGCTCGTTGAGAAACTGTTTCCTTAGCAAAGCCTCCGTGATGACTTTTTCAATCATTTATTTTCCCTGACCAGGCAAAATCAGTTCGACTTCTTCATGCGGGCGCGGAATAACGTGAACGCTGACCACTTCGCCGACCTTGGCTGCTGCTGCCGCACCGGCATCGGTCGCTGCTTTAACTGCACCGACATCGCCACGCACCAGAATCGCCACCAGGCCAGTCCCGACCTGGGTCTTACCAACCAGTGTCACGTTAGCTGCCTTGACCATTGCATCCGCAGCTTCGAGGGCTGCGACAAATCCACGGGTCTCTACCATTCCCAATGCGCTTAAAACCGCCATCATTTCTCCTTTTAAAACCCTCATCCCCCGTTGGGATAAGGTTTGATGTCTTGTTTCTGCTGAAAATTAAGTCCATCTCTCGTTGGACTTGTGATCCCTATCTCAAGGGTGTTTGTCGCCATGGACGGCGACAACAAACCCCATGGAGGGGTGGAACGTGTCCCTTGATAGAGGGATTACGTGACCATCCCACCGAAGAGGCACAATTACCCTTTTAGTTTCGGCAGAATAATTTCAACTTCGTCATGAGGCCGGGGAATAACGTGGACACTGACCACTTCACCAACCTTGGCTGCTGCCGCAGCACCAGCATCGGTCGCCGCTTTAACCGCACCGACATCACCGCGAACAAGGATTGCCACCAAACCGCTACCGACCTGGGTCTTGCCAACCAGTGTCACGTTAGCTGCTTTAACCATTGCATCTGCAGCTTCGAGAGCTGCGACAAAACCGCGAGTTTCTACCATTCCGATTGCACTTGATGTTGCCATTGTTTTCTCCTTTAAGTTATTGGATCGTGAGTCAGTTAAAAACCGTAGTTACAAAAATCATTAAACTGTCGTAGGAACATAATTCATTTTTTTCAATTGTTCGACAACCAATGCACTGATCTTGTCGATATCAATAGGACTTTCCGTTTTCTGTGGAACCGCCTGATCGAGCCCGTAGGCGATAGAGCGAATATTAAACAGATGCTGCGTCCCGACGTTATCGGATGTTGAACTGCCACCGACCGGCCCGCAACCGAGCGTCAGTGACGGATCGAGATTTGTTGTACTACCAACCGCACCAAGAGATGAAGGCGTATTCACCAGCAGCCGTGACACTGGCATATTCAAACCGAAGTGGCGAATAATTTCTTCATTATTGGAATGGATCGATAGCGAGTGACCAAGCCCGCCGTTTTTCAGTAATCGCAAACATAGATCAGCTGCCGCATGCCAGTCCTTGACACTGTAAAATCCCATCAATCCGGTCAATTTTTCGTAAGAAAACGGATAACCGGGACCGACGCCCTTCTCCTCATACAACAACAGTCGGGTCCCCGCAGGAATCTCAATCCCTGCCATCTTTGCCAGTTCACTGGCGGGCTTGCCGACAATCGCAGCGTTCATCCCCCCTTTCGGGCTTTTCATGATCACTTTGACCTTCTCTGCCGCTTCCCCTTCGAGAAAATAGCCACCCTGGGCGACAAACGTCTGCTTGACTTGATCGACAATCGCATCCTCGGTAACAACCGCCTGTTCTGAAGAGCAGACAGTGCCAAAATCGAAAGTTTTCCCGGTCATAATCCGCTGGACAGCCGCATCAATATCGGCACTCTTCTCGATAAAAACCGGAACATTCCCCGGTCCAACCCCCAGGGCGGGAGTCCCCGAACTGTACGCCGCATTAACCATCGCCGGGCCACCCGTTGCCAGAATCAGATCAGCCTGTTTCATCAGTTCGGCAGTCCCTTCAAGGGTCGGAATCGTACTCATGCTCACCAGGTCTTCTGCAATATTCAGCTCTTTGAGAACCTGTCGGATGATTTCGACGGTTCGGCCAATACAGCGCAAAGCACTGGGGTGGGGACTGAACACTACACCGTTACCTGCCTTGATCGAAATCAAGGTCTTATAAATTGTTGTCGAGGTGGGATTGGTCGATGGAATCAACGCGGCAATAATTCCTGCAGGGACTGCGACCTTGGTAATTTTACTCTCTTGCCCTTCGTCAATCACACCGATGGTTTTCAGCGGTTGAATCCGCTCAAAAAGCTTCTCAGACGCCAGCAGATTCTTCTTAATTTTGTCCTCGGCATTACCAAACCCGGTCTCTTCAACCGCCATGACAGCCAGATCTTTTGCCATCGCCGTCATCACTTTTGCGATCGCCTGAACCGCCTGATCAACCTGCTGTTGAGTCAGCTGGGCAAACTCCTGCTGCGCCACCCGGGCTTTTGCAACCAGATCTCTCGCTTCTTGAATTGAGGCTAAATCACGATCTGCCATGTCATTTACTCCTTCTCTTTCTGGTAATAACTGGTGATTGCAGCAATCAGATCATCTTTACGGGCTGATCTGATCTGTTGCCGGTTGAGAGCCAACCCCGGTATTAATCGAGCAACTTCACGTAATTTGATCACCCGCATTCCACCGAGTTCTTCCTGACTCAACTGGGGGATCTTCTTTTGCTTTGAACTACTCTGGCGTTTCTTTGGGGCAGCTGGACTGCTGCGCTGCACCGACTTTGCGGAAGAATTCCCCTTTTTCTGACCTTTTTTCTCCGGCTCGGCAACGATCAGGTCAAGCCCTTCCGCTGTCCGGGCAATCACTGTCTGCCACTTAAGCTCACCAACCTGCCGGGCTGCAGCACACCCCGCTTCAACTGCGACCTTGACCGAGCTGACATCTCCCGCCAGCAGGACCGAAACCAACCCGGAACCGACATAGCGGCACCCCAACAATCGCACCTCTGCCGTTTTCAGTGCCGCATCGGCCCCCGCCAGAGCTGCCACATAACCAACCGTTTCAAATGTCCCCAGAGATTCATTCTTTTCCATATCAATACCCCTTCGGGTTGTCTGCAACAGCCTGAACAGCTTCAGCAAAAGCATCGCAGGCGGCCTGACACGACGATTGGCTGCCACTCAGCAACCCTCCGCCAAAGTTAGTTTCAGACGGTGGACCATAAAAAGCAACCATTTCGACAGCGGCAGCTTTCAATGCCGCATCGAGGGCGAAGACCGCTTCAATCGGCGGTGCAATCAGGTACGCCAGTGAAGCCCCTTCAGTGATCCCGGCAAGATCTGAGAGATAACTCCCTGTCCGAGAGACACAGTGCGCATAGTAGGCGATGGAATCATCTTCGTTGGCACTGATAAATGCCGCATCGTTTTCAATAAAACTGATTGCCGCATCGAGCCCGCTGCGAACTTCTGCTGGAGTCGGCCCGGCAAATATACCGATAAATTCACCGGCTAACTTGGTGTTAGCGTTAGCAGCACCCGCATAAAATGATTTGGCGTAAACGACATCGACCTGTGCCTTTTTAGTCGCCTCGTCAAGAGCAGTATAGCCAACATCATCACAATCAACCGTCAGCAACCCAAGGCTCTGTTGCCCAGCTGTCAGCTTGAACTCTTTTGCCAGTGCCGGACTGACCCGAGGAATCATCCGTACGCTCAGAACAACCGCTCGCAGAGCATCACCTCTCATGGTTATCCTCCCTCTGATCGGAAGTCAAAATAGTCACGCAGCTCATTTTTTCAGCTCCAATCCACTGGTCTTCTGATCGAGCATCATTTTAACAACATCGGCGATATGGGCCCCCGCTTCAACCGCCGGAGTTCCACCACGATGGATGTTGGACAGCACCGTCCGATTTGCCTCGGGCATACCGCTATGGGCGTTGTAGGCCATATAGCAACTCATACTCTCTGCCGTCGCCAAACCGGGGCGTTCACCAATCAACACCACCGTCACTTCAGGATGGAGCAGATCGGCAATAGCGTCCATCGCCGGAACCCGACCATAACGGAGAAAAAACGGTGTCCCCACCTCAATGCCGTGCCCCTTCAATCCCTGCTCCATCGCCAGATAGGTATCGCGGGCATTTTTTTCAACGGCCGTAGAACTTAGACCATCGGTGACATAGATCTGAACTTTTGCCCGTTCACTGCAATTCTTTTTCAATAGAGCGATACTCTCATCATCCAGCTCACGTCCCAAGTCGGGACGGGTCAAAAACTGATCTTTATCGGAACACTTTGTTTTTATTTCAAATAACCCCCACTCTTTGAGGAAATCACTGGAGACATCGTTGAAGACCGCATCCTGAGCAATTGCGTGGTCGGCTCGAAACCGCAAGAAAACATTGGTTTTATAGCGGGGTCCACTGCGCCAGATACCAATCCGCGAAACGGTGGCATCCTTATATTTGAGATAGGCATCACGGTTGGCCGGCTCAGGAACCAGCAACTGCTGCTTAAGATCTTCTGCCGTCAGATCAGGTAGCGGTGTGTCACTAACAGTTGCCGCCACTCCCTGCGTTGGAGACGGCGATACGTCATGACCCATTTCTGCCAGAACTTCAGCAATAATCTTTTTAATATTTATTTCACTATCCACCACAACCTCTTTTCTCCGTTATTCTGGAAATTTTCAGTTCGGATATTACCTGTATTACCCAAAAAAGATTGATGCATCCCCGCCGGTTCGGCTTAGGCGACCATTTTCATAGATCCCCATTTTTTCCAGCCAGGCAGCAAAGGCAGGAATCGGTTTTTTCCCCAGTAGTTCACGCAATGCCGATGCTTCATGATAGCCGAGAGACTGGTAATTGAGCATGATATCGTCCCCCTGCGGCACAGTAATCAGATAATTACAGCCGGCGGAAGTCAGCAATACGGCCAGATTTTCAATATCATTCTGATCAGCTTTCATGTGGTTGGTGTAGCAGGCATCAACCCCCATCGAAATTCCCGACAGTTTCCCCATGAACAGATCTTCCAGCCCGGCACGGATCACCTGACGACTGTCGTAGAGATATTCAGGGCCGATAAAACCAACCACCGTATTGACCAGAAACGGGTCGTAGTGGCGGGCGAAACCGTAGCAACGTGCTTCCATCGTCACCTGATCAACGCCGTGATGAGCATCCGACGAAAGTTCCGCCCCCTGACCGGTCTCAAAGTACATCACATTTGGCCCCGTTGCCGTCCCCTCCTTCAACATCAGATCGTGCGCTTCGGATAAAACTGAAGCATTTAAACCAAAGGCAGTATTCCCCTTTTCACTGCCGGCGATACTCTGAAAAATCATGTCGGCAGGTGCCCCCTTCTGCACCGCCTCCATCTGGGTTATGACGTGACCGAGAACACAGTTCTGGGTCGGAATCTGATAGGTTTCCTTGATTTCCTGAAACATTTTAAGGATATTCGATAGCGACTCAACCGTATCATTGACCGGATTCAAACCGATCAAGGCATCTCCCGAGCCGTAACTTAACCCCTCATATGTTGAGATGCGGATACCGTCAAGATC
>CAZGKZ010000021.1:0-11149 GCA_964526315.1 uncultured Geobacteraceae bacterium | reverse complement strand
GCGGGTAAAACTTCTCTTTGTCGAGAATTGATTGACAGTTTGATCGATTTGCGTCAATCTATATCGTTTACAACTCGAGAAAAGCGTAGTGGGGAGCAGGAAGGTGTCGATTATTATTTTATTGACACCAAAACTTTTCAGCAGAAGATAGAGGCTGGGGAGTTTGCTGAATGGGCTGAGGTTCATGGTTGTTTGTACGGAACCTCGTTACAAACTTTAAATGCTGCTACAGATCAGGGTATTGACCTGTTACTTGATATTGATTGTCAGGGAGCGGCCCAACTTAAAAATAGTTATCAGCAGGGGGTCTTTATTTTTATCTTGCCACCTGACTATACTGAGCTGGAAAAACGTTTACGTGGTCGTGGTACAGATGATGAAATTGTTATTCAGCGTCGTCTGGAAAATTCCCGAAAGGAAATTTCCCAGGCATTCTGGTATGATTATTTAGTTGTGAACGATGATATAGCGGTGGCCAGGGATGAAATTGTCGCAATATTGACAGCTGAACGTTGTCGTAGTCACCGTACTGTGTATTTGTTAGATAAATTTACCACTAAGGGAGAAAAATAGATGGCACGTGTTACTGTAGAAGATTGTCTGGATGTTATACCGAATCGGTTTCTGTTGGCTATGGTTGCTGCAAAACGGGCAAAACAATTGTACAAAGGTGCAGAACCTCTGATTGAAAATAAATCAGGAAATAAAAAAATTGTCGTTGCTCTTCGTGAGATCGCAGCGAATCGCGTTGAGTTTGAAATACCAACCCCAAAAAGCTAATTATCTCCCCTGTTTTCCTGTTGAATAGTAGGAAAACAGGGATTTAAGCGACTCCCTTTCTGAACGTTGAATCGGATATATTTCTTCCGGACGCGTCTATGTTTAAAATAGAAGATATTATTGAAAAACTGCAGGAATATCACCCGCAGGTTGACCAGGATCTTCTGATCCGTGCACGCGATTTTTCTATCCGTGCTCACTCCGGTCAGGAGGCTCCTGCCGGGTTTGATTATCTTCAGCACTCCCTTGAAGTTGCAGCGATCCTTTCCCGTTTAAAAGTCGATGAAACAACCCTGGTTTTTGGTATTTTACATGATTCTCTCTCTTCTGGTCGGGTGTCTCGCGATGACTTAATGGAGGAGTTTGGCCAGGAAGTTTTAAGCCTCATCGATACCGGCAACAAAATCAGCAATATTCCCTATCGGCAGAGTAATCAGCAGCAGGTCGAGAGTTTTCGCAAAATGTTTGTTGCTATGGCTCGTGATTTACGGGTTATTCTTGTCTATCTGGCCGTTCGGCTAAGTGACATGCGGCATCTCAGTTATCGGCGGGAAGAGGAGCAGATCTCCTATTCTCGAGAAACTTTGGAAATATATGCCCCCCTGGCAAACCGTTTAGGAATCAGCTGGCTTAAGGGTGAACTGGAAGATTTAGCCTTAAAGGTTCTTCAACCAGAAAAATATGCGGCACTTGCTCGGAGAATATCGGCACATAAACAGGAGCGGGGTGAATATGTTGCTAATATCCGTGAGCAGATTTGTGATTTATTGACTCAGAGCGGGATTGAAGGTGAAGTGAGCGGACGATTTAAGCACTTCTATTCTGTGTACCGAAAAATGGAGCGGACCGGTGTTGATCTTGATCAAATCTATGATTTAACTGCTTTCCGGGTTCTGGTCGATTCGGTGCGGGAGTGTTATGAGGTTTTAGGTTTGGTCCATGCGACCTGGAAGCCGATTCCCGGACGATTTAAAGATTATATTGCCATGCCGAAAACTAATATGTATCAATCATTACATACGACGGTGATCGGTCCTTTTGCCGAGCGGATGGAGATTCAGATCCGCACTCATGATATGCACCGGATTGCTGAAGAGGGGGTTGCTGCCCATTGGAAGTATAAAGAGGGTGGTGCTGTCGCTGTAACCGGTCGGGATGACCAACGCTTCACCTGGCTCCGTCAAGTTTTGGAATGGCAGCGTGATGTTAGTACTGACTGGAGCAGCTCAGATACCTCATCAATTGATCTTTTCCCTGAGGAAGTCTATGTTTTTACCCCGAATGGTGATGTCAAAGAGTTGCCTAAGGGGTCTTGTTCTATCGATTTTGCATTTGCTGTTCATACCGATGTCGGTCGTCATTGTGTTGGTGCAAGAATCAATGGCAAACTTTGTCCTTTGAAAACCCAGCTTAAAAACGGTGATATTGTTGAGGTTCTAACCTCGGCTCATCAGACGCCGAGTAAGGATTGGCTGTCGTTTGTAAAAACATCCAAAGCACGTAATAAAATCCGCCACTGGGTGAAGGCTGAACAGCGGGAGAAAAGTATTGAAATTGGCCGCGAGTTACTTGAAAAAGAACTAAGAAAACACCAGTATAGTTTAAAAAGAGCACTCTCTCTGGATAGTTTTTCTCAGGCAGTCACTGAGTTTGGTTTTAAATCGACGGAAGATATTTTTGTCGCCATTGGTTATGGGAAACTTTCTGCCGGACAGGTTGTTTCCGGAGCTCTTCCAAAAGAAGAACAGAAACGACAACCGGGAAAGCCTGGCCCCCTGAGCAAGGTCCTGGGGAAAATTACCCGTCGCAAGCCGCAAAGCGCTATTTTGATTGGCGATATCGATAATGTGATGGTCCGTTTTGCTAATTGTTGTAACCCCCTTCCGGGAGAGCCCGTTACCGGGTTTATTACCCGGGGGCGAGGGTTGACTGTCCATGCAAAAAAATGTCCTCAGGTTTTGGCCAGTGACCCGGATCGTCGTGTCGATATTGAATGGGATATGCAGCGTAAAACCACCCGACCGGTTAAAATTCAAGTTGTTTGTTCTGATCAAAAAGGGATGTTAGTAGGAATCTCCGGAGCAATAACGAATGCGGATGCGGATATCTGTAGTGCAAGTGTTCATGCGCGTGGTGAGAAGAAAGGGACAAACTTGTTTGAGATAGATGTTGAGAACCTTGAACATCTGAACCGGGTGATCCGTGAGATTAAAAAAGTCAAGGGTGTGATTCGGGTTGAGCGAGTCAATAATTAACTTACAGTTTGATGAGGTGTTTATGCAATTAACTAAAATTGAGACAGATAAGGCTCCAGCAGCGCTTGGTCCCTATTCACAGGCGATAAAAGCAGGAGATTTCCTCTATTGTTCGGGACAGGTGCCATTGGTTGCTGAAACGGGGGAGTTGGTGGAAGGGGGGATTGTGGAGCAGACTCGGCAATCTCTGGACAATTTAAAATATGTCCTTAACGCAGCCGGTGTTGATTTCAACGCTGTTGTAAAAACCACTATCTATTTGACTGATTTAGATAATTTTGCCATTGTTAATGAAACTTACGCTGGTTTTTGTGGTGAAATTGCCCCGGCGAGAGCAACGGTAGAGATCTCTGCTTTGCCAAAGGGGGCATTGGTGGAAATTGATGCGGTCGCCTACCTGGGTGAGTAGTCTTGGGAATTCAACGAGAAAAAGGGATGGCCGTTATGACCATCCCTTTGATTTAAATTCTTTGTAAGGTTGAATTTAAACGACCTTTTGTACTTTTCCTGAACGGATACAGCGGGTGCAGACTTTGATCGTCTTGACTGAACCGTTCTGGATAGCTCTGATTTTTTGCAAGTTTGGATTCCACACAGTCCGGGTTTTGTTGTGTGCGTGACTTACATTGTTTCCGGTTACAGGTTTTTTCCCGCAGATTTCACATTGTTTTGACATTTCGGCACTCCTCCTGAAAGATTCGAACGGGCATTACTAGCATATATTGTTTTATGATGCAAATAGTTTCAGGGTTTTTGGCCAGGTAAATTGTCATCGGCAAAAACTTTCAGGCCATTCTTGACCAGTAGTGCCGTGGTGACACCAACCCCTTCAACCAATTGCTCATTCAGATAAACTTTTTGTGATCCACAGGATGGACTCCTTTGTTGTAAAATTGCCATTTTACACCCTGCTAGAGTCGCAAGTTTAAGACATTCTTCGGCTCCATGGAGGAATACCTGTGTAACTTCTTTCCCTTCTTCACTCCTCAGTTCACCGTTGCCGGAAAGGACCGCCTCACCATCGCCACGACTGAACCAACATTTTGGCCGGGGCGTCGATAGCCCGGACAGTTGCTCAGGACAAACTGGAATCGGGATAAGTTGATTCTTTCTGATATATTCAATGACGGGCTGAGAGTAATTGTCAGTTCCATCGTAACGTGTTTTCAGGCCGAGGAGGCAACTACTGACAAGGATCGGGCGCATGGTCTTTGGCTTTAGTGTTTAGGGTTAGATGGATTGAGGAGTGTTGCAGTAGACGTTTCACTACCGGTAACTTTTACCTGCCGATTAATAATTTCCACTCGTCCTTCAGCAATCCACTGGATCGCCTGTGGGTAGATTTTATGCTCTTGTTCAAGAATTCTGGCTGCAAGACTCTCTTCAGAGTCAGTCGGGTGTATCGGGACAACAGCCTGGATAATGATCGGCCCGGTATCAACTCCATCATCAACAAAATGGACGGTACAGCCAGAGACTTTTGCCCCATAGTCGAGGGCTTTTTGTTGGACGTGCAGACCGGGAAAAGAGGGCAGCAGGGAAGGGTGGATATTGATAATTTTCTGCGGAAAAGCCCGCAGAAACGGTGTTGAAATAATGCGCATAAAACCGGCTAGGACAACCAGTTCAATTTCAGCAGCTTTAAGAGTCGCTATAACTGCTTGATCAAACTCTTCGCGGCTGTCGAACTCACGATGATTGATGCATACCGTTTTAATCCCTGCCAGCGTAGCTCGTTCCAGAGCTCCAGCCCCGGGATTGTTACTGATGACCAGACTGATATCAGCATCCAGTCGCCCCTGTTCGCATCGGTCAATGATCGACTGGAGATTTGTTCCACCACCAGACGCAAGGACTGCCAGGCGTAGTTTTTGTTTTTGGCTCATCGGTTCTATTCTCTGCAATTGTTGCGATTAATTCAGATGAGTTCAACTGATGGTGTTTCAGCTTTGGTTATTTCACCAATTAAGTAGGCTTTGTCGCCAAGACCGGCGAGCCGTCCGATGACATCATCAACATCGTCTGGTGATACCACCAGGATCATGCCGATTCCATAGTTAAAGGTCCGGTACATTTCATTTTCTGTGATTTGTCCACCCTGGCGCAGTAGCTCGAAAATTTCCGGTTTCTCCCAACTCCCTTTAGTGATGACCGCTTTACAATGGTTGGGTAGAATCCGGGGGATATTTTCCAGGAGTCCTCCACCGGTAATATGGGCAATCCCCTTGATCTCAAAGTTTTTTATCAGATTGAGGATACTCTTGACGTAGATTCGGGTCGGGGTCAGGAGCACTTCTCCAAGGGGGTTATCAAACCCATCAGGTTGGTCGTTCAAATCAAGCTGTAGTTTTTCCAGAATGATTTTTCGGGCGAGTGAGAAGCCGTTGGAATGCAAGCCTGAAGATGCAATGCCAATGATTTGATCACCCGTTGTGATGGTTGAGCCATCAATAATTTTGTCGTTATCAACGACTCCAACAGAAAATCCTGCCAGGTCATATTCTCCACCTGAATACATCCCGGGCATCTCAGCAGTTTCACCACCAAGCAGCGCACAGTTCGCTTGCTTGCAACCTTCGGCAATCCCTCTCACAACTTCGACTGCCTGTTCGGGAGATAGTTTGGCTGTCGCCAGATAGTCCAGGAAAAATAGGGGTTCCGCACCCTGAACAATAATATCATTGACACACATTGCGACCAGATCAATGCCGACGGTATCGTGTTTATCGAGCATGAAGGCAAGTTTTAGTTTAGTGCCGACGCCATCAGTTGCTGCGACCAGAGTCGGGCGCTGATATTTGCTGCTATTGAGTGAGAAAAGACCACCAAATCCACCAATGTCAGTGAGAACTTCAGGGCGGGACGTCTGCTTCACCAGTGGTTTGATCAGGTCAACAAAGTGGTTACCTGCCGCTATATCAACTCCGGCATCTTTATAGGTGATCGGTTTGTCAGTGCTCAATTTAGAACTCCTTGATTATTAAAATGGTCGGTAGTAGACCATTCTGGGGGGGAGCTTGTCAATCACTGCCTGATGATTTTAGCCCGGCGATTAGACTTTTCGGGGAACGATCTTTCCCTGTATTGAACCGCCGAAATATGTTAATTTTAGCAGAATTTTATCATCTTGCAGTTAACTCAAATTTACCCAGAAAAGAAACTCAATTGAATGGTAAGGAAATAGCTCAGGAGCGCTGCACGATCCGGGAAGCTGCTGGATCCGATCTGGTGACTATGGCGCGGATAGATGAGGAGTGTTACCCTCTGCCATGGTCATATCAGCAGTTTGTTCAGGAGTTGGAAAACCGAGTCGCGACACTGCTGGTTTGTGAAATAAAAAACCGGATTGTCGGTTATATCTGTTATTGGTTGATTGGTGCAGAGATGGAGATTTTAAACTTGGCAACCGCCCCGGAAGTAAGACGTAAAGGGGTTGCCGCGCGGTTGATGAGCGAGGCTTTCAGCCGTTGTTCAGAAAACAATCTTTCTGCTGCCTGGCTTGAAGTTCGGGCTACAAATCACGCGGCGATTGCCCTCTACCGGCGATCCGGATTTACCCCGAGTCGGATTCGTAAGGCTTACTATCGGAATGGTGATGATGCAATTATTATGGGAAAAACTTTCAATAATCAAGAACTTCAGGAGTCTTTCTAAATGAAAAACCTTAAGACGATTGTGCTGTCAAATCAGGAAATATCGCCTGGCTACTTTCGGATGAAAATTTTAGCACCCGGCTACAGTGAAACCTCCCACCCGGGGCAATTTGTGATGTTTCGGGTGCAGCGATCTCTCCTTCCTTTATTGCGGCGGCCATTTGGAATCTTCCGGGTTGGCTTTATGCCGGCGGATTGCGACAACATGCCAGCGAAGGAATTTATCGAGATTATTTACAAAGTGGTGGGGGATGGTACTGGAATTATGCAGGGCTTGCATTATGGTGATCCGGTTGAACTATTGGGGCCGTTGGGGACCGGATTTGATTGTGGAGAGGCGGCGGAAGAAAAGATTCTTGTGGGTGGGGGAATCGGTCTTGTTCCCCTCTATTCTTTGGCTGAAAAACTGGTTGAAACATCCAACGTGCGATTGTTGATGGGAGGTCGTACCAGGGATGATATCATTACGGTAACGGAGTTCGAAAGACTTGGTGTTGAAACCTATGTCTCAACTGAAGATGGCAGTTTGGGGGAAGCGGGATTGGTTACTCAGGTTCTGGAGAAAAAGCTTGATCAGTATCCCCAGGCGACTGTTTTTGCCTGTGGTCCAATGCCGATGATTGAGGCGGTACAGAAAATTTGTTTGCAGCACCAAGTTCCTCTGCAAGTCTCACTGGAAGCTTTGATGGCCTGCGGGGTTGGTGCCTGTCTCAGTTGTGTCGTTAAGGGGGAAGGGCATACCGAGAGTGATCCCCGTTACCTCTGTACCTGTACCAGCGGTCCGGTTTTTGCGGCTGAAAAACTTGATTGGAGTCAACCTGAAGTCAAGATGGTGAGAGATGGAGGCGGCAAATGATGAAGGTAAAAGACGAAATTTTGCGCCCGAATCTAGAAGTAGAGATTGCCGGGATAAAATTTAAAAATCCGGTCATGCCGGCATCCGGAACCTTTGGTTATGGCCAGGAATATGCCCCATATCTTGATTTGAATCAGCTTGGAGCGATTGTGACTAAAGGGTTGTCCCTCAATCCTAAAGCGGGGAACAACACCCCCCGTACCTGTGAAACTGTCAGTGGCATGCTCAATGCGATTGGTTTGCAAAATGTGGGTGTGGATGCCTTTATTCAGGATAAAATGCCATTTCTCGAGCAATTTGACACGCCAATCATTGTCAATTTTTTTGGCAATACTCAGGAGGAGTACGGTGAGGTTGCGGCTCGATTAAACGACGTTGCAGGTGTCGCTGCCTTGGAAATGAATATATCATGCCCCAATGTTAAGCACGGCGGGATCGTCTTTGGAACCGATCCTAAAGCGGCTGCTGCAGTGATTTCGCTGGTTCGAAAACGGACCAGTAAACCATTAATTGTCAAATTGACTCCTAACGTGACCGACATCCAGATCACTGCCCGGGCCGCAGAAGATGCCGGGGCTGATGTTTTGAGTCTGATTAATACTCTGACCGGAATGGCGGTTGATGTTAAAACCCGTAAACCACGTCTGGCAAATACTATCGGTGGTTTGTCAGGTCCGGCTATCAGACCAATTGCCGTACGATTGGTGCATCAAGTTGTTCAAGCGGTGAAAATTCCGGTGATAGGTGTTGGAGGGATCTCCCGTGCTATGGATGCTCTTGAATTTCTGATTGTTGGGGCACGGGCAGTACAGGTAGGAACGGCCAATTTTGTCGATCCGCATGCGATGGCAACAATTATTGCCGACCTGGAAGAATTCTGCCGGGACGAAGGGATTGCTGATATTAATGATTTAATTGGAAGCTTGGAGTTTTAGTCTCCCATGGATGTTATTTCGACCCATGTTAATGCTGATTTCGATTGCCTCGGTGCGATGATTGCGGCGAAGCGTCTCTATCCTGATGCTGTGCTGGTGTTTTCCGGTGGCCAGGAGCGTGGATTGCGCGATTTTCTGTTGCAAAGTACTCTCTATGCATACGGTATCAAACGGGTTCGTGATATCAATCTCAACGAAGTGACCAGATTGATTCTGGTTGATGTCCGGAGTGCGGTCAGAATTGGTCAGTTTGCAGAAATTCTACAGAATCCTGACCTGCAGATTCATATCTATGATCACCATCCGGTTGATGAGCACACCATTAAAGGGGATGTGGAATTTATTCAGGACGTCGGTGCCACAACAACCATCATGACGCAACTTTTCATCGAGCGCGGGATCGTTCCTACTGCTGAAGAAGCGACTATGATGATGCTTGGTCTCTACGAAGATACCGGTCATCTGCTCTTTTCCGGAACAACACCTGCTGATTTTCAGTCTGCAGCTTTTTTGTTACAACATGGCGCTAACCTGAATACTGTTGCCGATTTTCTGGTTCGGGAAATGACTTCTGAACAGGTCGGATTGCTGAATGACCTGTTGCACTCCTGCCAGAAGATCATTATTAACGGTATCGAAATTGCTATTGCCTATGCGACGGTCGAAGATTATATCGGCGATATTTCCAGCTTGGCACATAAACTCAAGGACATTGAAAATCTTAATGTTTTGATTGTCGCAGTACGGATGAATGACCGAATTTTTCTGGTGGGACGTTCGCGGTTGCCTGAAGTTCATGTGGGGGAATTTTTTCAGGAATTTGGCGGTGGTGGTCATGCTTTTGCTGCTTCTGCAACGGTTCGTGATCTCACCTTGTCACAACTGCTTGATCAAATTGAAAAGCTACTGCAAAAACATGTCCGTTCTCATTGTGAAGCTCGTGATTTGATGTCTGCACCGGTTAAGACTCTCCCGGTCGATTCAACTGTTGCTGCTGCCCGCGAATTGATGACCCGGTTTAATTTTAATACCATCCCGATTCTGGATGATCAACAGCAGGTTGCCGGGATTATTACGCGCCAACTGGTTGAGAAAGCTGTCCATCATAAATTACTAAAAATGCAGATTGTTGATGTCATGAATACCGATTTCCAATTGGTATCTCCACGGGCCTCGCTGGCTGAATTACAACAGGCGATTATTGAACACAATCAGCGCTGCGTTCTGGTGGTTGACTCAGGAGCTCTGGTTGGACTTGTGACCCGGACCGATCTGTTCCGTTATATGTTGGGCGAGGGGCAGTTATCCAAAGGAGATTTTCAGGGGATTTCCGAGCATCCCAGTTTGCAGCTCAAGCGTAAAAATCTGCGGCACTTGCTGGAGACCCGGTTGCCGGAACCGGTTAAACAACTATTACAGGAGATGGGTGCTGCTGCTGACCGACTTGGAGTGCGAATTTATCTGGTTGGAGGTATCGTCCGGGATTTATTGTTACGCCAGCAGAATCTGGATATAGATGTTGTCGTTGAGGGTGATGCGATCCAGTTTGCCAACACGTTTGCCGAGACGGTGTCGTGCAAAGTTCACAGCCATGAAAAATTTGGTACAGCTGTTCTGGTTTTTTCCGATGGTTTCAAAATTGATATCGCTTCGGCTCGGCTTGAGTATTATGATCGTCCCGCGGTGTTGCCGCAGGTTGAGCATGCCTCCATCCGCCATGATCTTTTCCGACGTGATTTTACTATCAACACCCTGACTTTATCGTTGAATCAGGATAGTTTTGGTCAGATGCTCGATTTCTTTGGCGGGCAACGTGATCTGAAGGATAAATCAATCCGAATTCTCCACAATTTGAGCTTTATTGAAGATCCCACCCGCCTGTTTAGAGCGGTTCGTTTTGAGCAACGTTTAGGGTTCTGTATCGGCCGACAAACGGAACGGTTGATGCGCAGTGCTCTCCGCCTGAAATCAGTAAAAAAAATATCCGGTATCAGAATTCTCCATGAGTTAGAACAAATTTTAGATGAGCCCCGGGTCGTTCCAGCGCTGAATCGTCTGGAGCAGTTTGATCTGTTGAAATTCATCGATCCTAAACTCCATTTTAATCAGCAAATAGCCAGTTTATTCGTTGCGGCAGAGCGATCAAGCAGCTGGTTTGATTTGCTTTATACCGGCGAAAGTTACCGGCGGTGGTTGTTGTATGTTCTGTGTCTCCTGGATGATTTAACCAAAAAGGGGGTGGACAGGGTCAGCCTCTGGCTCGGAATGCAACCGAAAGATCGACAGCTGTTGAATCAGCAGTTACCCGCGGCTAAACAGTTTCTCCGGTTTATCCGTCAGCGTAGGTATGATCAAAGTGAGCCAAAAAACAGTGACATCTATTTCTGGCTGAATGATTTCTCCCTCGAAGTGATACTCTTTTTGATGGCTCGGAGTGAAAATGAAAAACTTCGGCAATGGATTTCTCTCTATATAACTGATCTACGTAAAGAGAGAGTGATACTCGATGGTACGGCGCTTATCTCACTTGGTTTTACCCCCGGACGATATTTCCAGGATATTTTTAAGATGCTGCTTGAGGCTCGTCTCAATGGTGAAATCAAGACCCGTGATGAAGAAATTTTACTGGTGCAAAAGAATTTTTCAACAGCAGATTGACTTTGACACATA
>CAZGKZ010000020.1:0-11363 GCA_964526315.1 uncultured Geobacteraceae bacterium | reverse complement strand
ATCACCGGTCGATCGGTCTTGGGATTAAAGAAAACGGCTTTCCAGGCAGGAATATTAATTCCGTGGGGAGAATAGCCAATTGATGTTGTAAAGCTGAGGCGGGCATCGATTTTTGGATCAAGATCGGCACTTCGTTTATCAAACAGATGCTTAATTTCGTGGAAATAACGCCCCTGTTCTTCCGGAGTCAATTCGCCACGTTCAAGTTTGGCATAAATTTCCGCGGCATTCCGCCCTTTTGGCAACACCCACCAGAGGACCGTTGTTCCCGTAGTCTCTGCATTCAAAACCTTACAATAGTCGAGTTTAGAGACCTCTTTTTTGGTAAAGGCCGCCATCTCCAGTGAATTAGCAAGCAGCACCTGATAACCCCGCAGACCAATTCCGTTCAGACTGGCCATCACTGAATAAGGACCAATCGCCGGACGGGAGCATTCCAGAGTGAAAAGGGCTGGATCGTGGCGGTATTCTGCCTCACTGAAGTAGGGAACCTGATCAAGAGTTCTGAGGAGGTAACGTAAGTCTTCCCGGCGATTAACAATAAAGGCACTTGCTGGATAATGACCCCAGCCCATTTTATGAAAATCGACAGTTATGGAATCGGCGTACTTCAGTGATTTTGCGTGTTGCTGAATTTTTTCTATAATCGGCAAAACCTCTGCATCAACACCAAAGGAGTTTGTGTCCAGGTCATATTCATTCAGCACACAGAGAATCCAACCAACGGCAGCATCAATATGCAGCTGTGGTGCTGTAACCTGGTATTCAGCCGCCTTTTCATCAATCAGTTGACGAATTGCTGCAACATCATCAATGCCAAAACCATCAGTTCCACCAAAGGTGGCAATGACAAAAGCAACCCGGACCTCGTGACGGTAAAGTTCATCCAGCTTATCGGCCAGAAGATCAATACGCATGGCAAAATGACTGTCGGTTGCGATTGAGTGGAGGTTGTCAGTCCCGATTCCTAACCAACCGGCCAGGGTTTTATTGGAATAATGGGCCGCCTCTGAAACAATACCAGCCAGTTTTACCCCCTGCAAACCTTTGCTCATGGCACCGGGTAAGACCTTCTCAATACCGATCTTCCCACCATAAAGGTTGGAAATAGTTCCCCCCATATTAAAAATTCCCCAGGGGGTCTCGGTATTGTAAAAGACCAGATTGGCCAGAGAGGTAATCGCTTTTACTTCAAGCTCATTGGAACGTTGGCTGTAGGTATCAATACACAGATTCGGGTTTTTCAACAAGCAGGCCAGCGAACCTACTAGTGAGGCATAGTTGGCCGGCCCTTTGACATTTTCCAGATGCAATTTGGAATACCACTCATCCGTTCCCCAGTAAAAGGGGAAAATGGCATCACGGGCATCCCGCAGGTTTCCTGTTAAAGTATGGATCTCCGGGTTTGCCTGGGCTGTTTCGTAATTGCGCGACATCAACCCGCCGGGATTATGGACTCCATCCGTTTGTAGAGCACTGAGAAGTTCATTAAAAATTTCCGTTAGCTCTTCTGGATTGCAAGTGAAGAAGGTATCAATAATCGTTTGGAGAGTTTTATCCTGCATGAAGTTGCTCCATAATTTGTTTCCCTTATTTATAATTGGAGTGGTGGTTCCTGCAACGCAGCCAGTTGTTCCCGTAGTTCCAGGATATGTTCACCCCAATACTGGACCGTGTTAAACCAGGTAAAAGTTCTTGGAAAAGCCGGATCATCCCACCGTTTGGCCAACCAGGCACTGTAGTAGATCATCCGTAACGTCCGTAACGGCTCGATCAACTGCATTTCTGCAAAGTTAAAGTCATAAAACTGATGATAGCCCTCCAGAATTTTTTCAAATTGTCTCCGCTGCTGCTCTTCCGGACCAGACAATAACATCCATAAATCCTGAATTGCCGGAGCCATCCGGGCATCATCAAAATCAACAAAATGGGGAGCTCCATCGCGCCAGAGCATATTGCCACTGTGACAATCTCCATGCACCCGGATGTTTTGGACTGATTCGCTGCGTGCAAAACGTTCATCGATCTGTTGCAGCAGGTCACGGGTTAATGATTGATACGATTCCCGATATTCTGCCGGGATGAAGTTTTCGCTAAGAAAGTTAGCGCAGTCATGGCCAAAGCTCTGGCTATTAAGAGTCGGGCGAGTCTGAAAAGGGCGACTAGCTCCGAGGAGGTGAATCCGGCTCAGCAGCCGACCGATTATCAGCAGATGCTCAAGGTTGTCCAACTCTGGAGCATGCCCCCCTTTACGTGGTGACAAGCTGAACCGAAAATCACGGTAATGATGCAGAGTTTCACCACGCTCATTCCGTAGTGGTGCAACGATGGGAAGTTCCTGCGCTGCCAGATCCAATGTGAAATCGTGCTCTTCAAGAATCTGTGCATCGGTCCACCGTTCGGGTCGATAAAATTTGGCGATCAGTGGTTGGTTACCTTCAATCCCAATCTGATAGACCCGGTTCTCATAGCTGTTCAGGGTGAGAATCCGATAATCGCAATGATAACCCTGTGACTCTACTGCATCCATGATGAAATCAGGGGTGAGCTTATCAAAGTGATGATGTGTCGTTTCTGAGTCCATAACTCCTCGCAAATAATGAATAGCGAAGTTTACCTTCGGGCTCGGTGCAAGTAAAGAAAATCAATTGTGACTGGATTGCAGCTGCGAGAACAAAAAGAAAAGAGAAGGGATCTTGTACAAAAATCTTTTCAATTTCTGACAAAAAAACCTATCAAGCTTAATATTAGTATTTGCTAAATAATTCTTTATTATTTGGAAAATATAATGTAATCTACTGACATCCCATTCTATGAATTTGGAGTTATTGTGGCATTACGTTATTGGATAGTTATCATTTTTCTGCTGTGCTATTTCCCAGGGTCGGCAGCTGCCGAGTTGGAAACCATTTTTGGCACTGTCCGGGATGGAGAAAGTGGGATTCTACTCAGCGGTGTTGAACTGCATAGCAGTGATGATTCCTCTATCAGCACTGCAGAGGGTTATTTTCAACTACAATCCAATGCTACAGAAATTATTATTCGTAAAACCGGGTACCTACCACAAAAAGTTACTGTCGATTTTCCACTTCATTTAACCATGCAACCTTTCACCCCAAAAGCTCTCTATCTTTCTTATTGGGCCGCTAGCAGTAACGATCGCCGGGAACAACTCCAGGGGTTGATTGCTGAAACCGGGATGAATTCACTGGTCATTGATCTTAAATCCTCCCGTGGTGATATTGCCTTTCGCAGCCAGATTCCCTTAGCCCTAGAAGTTGGGGCACAGAGAGTCCGGACGTTGAAAGATTTGCCAGAATTCTTGGCACAACTGAAACAACAGGGAATTTATAC
Source organism: uncultured Geobacteraceae bacterium (assembly GCA_964526315.1). Taxonomy (GTDB): domain Bacteria; phylum Desulfobacterota; class Desulfuromonadia; order Desulfuromonadales; family Geopsychrobacteraceae; genus Desulfuromusa. The sequence goes on along the minus strand of CAZGKZ010000020.1, from coordinate 8,009 downwards.
AATTGGTCGGATTGTCGTTTTTAAGGATGGAGCTTTGGCCCGAAACCGGCGGGATCTGGCAGTTCATACTCTGGATGGATACCTCTGGGAAGATCGTGAAAAGATCAGCTGGACCGATCCCTTCAGTGAGGAAGTCTGGGATTACAATATCAGCATTGCACAAGAGGCCGCGGCTCTGGGCTTTGATGAAATTCAATTTGACTATATCCGTTTTCCGGCCAAATCAGATTTAATCTTCTCCGGTGAAAACAGTGGAGAAAACCGGGTTGCCGCAATTAACGGTTTTTTGCAGCGGGCAAAACAGCAACTGGCCAATTACCCGGTGATGATATCAGCCAATATCTTTGGCTATATTTGCTGGAAACATAAAGATCAGAAGATTGGTCAACGGCTGATTGATCTGGCTCAGTACGTCGATTACCTCTCCCCAATGCTTTACCCTTCCGGGTTTCCCCATGGAGTCCCCGGCTATAAAAATCCGGTTAAAAATCCCTATGAGGTGGTTGCCCACTCTCTACAGAGAGCTGCTGAACTAACCGGACTTCCGGCAGTCCGTTTCCGCCCCTGGCTGCAGGCTTTCAGAGATTATGCTTTTGATCGAAGACACTTTACCGCAGATGAGATCCAGGCCCAGATTAACGCCAGTGATGGCAGTGGCAGCCACGGTTGGATGTTATGGAATGCGGCCAGTCGTTTCAGCTTAGCAGGAATCCAGCAAAACATTCCGCTGGGCGAACTGAGCCTGGTGGATGCCAGTCCCAAAGCAGGGGATTCAACGATCCTGACCAAGGTAGCGGATCAACCGGTGGAGTACCCGCTTTTGTAACTTCTTTGTCAGGCAAAAACCAGATAAGCTAATAACGTGACAACGGTCCCCAAGATAGCTCCGAGAAAAACTTCTCTGGGGGTATGAATTTTCATTATCAAGCGGCTCTGACCCACCAACCCCGCCAGCAGTAGCACCAGAATCCCGATTAAAAAACTTTCCCCAAATAAAAAGGTTGATACTGCAATGGAAAATGCAATTGCAGTGTGTCCGCTGGGGACTCCGCCATGCAGTGGGGTGCCACGGTTATAATGGGATTTCAGCAGCACCACGAGAATAACCACCATCAACAGGGCACCGACTGGGATGGTTCCCTGTGGTTCTTTTCCTAAAGTCATCTCACTGTCAAACAGAGGGAAAATGTGCCCGGAGAGAACCAGGTAACCGAGAGTCACAGCTCCAACACTGGTGACCAGAACCGCACCGGCAGCAACGTCTTTCGCCCGCTTGGCCAATTCGTGATAATCTTCAGTGACTAGATCGACAACCGCTTCGATTGCAGTATTTATCAGTTCGGCAAAGATCACCAGGATTGCCGCTAAGACCAAAAGAAAGAATTCCAGGGCGGAAATCTTGAAAAACAGAGCCAGAAAAATAACCGCCAGGGCAGCGACAAAATGGTAGCGAATATGTCGCTCGCTTTTGGCGGCCCAGAGAATCCCTTCAATCGCACAGTTAAGGCTTTCCAGCCAGCTGGTTGGTTTCATGACTAATCCCATAAGAAATTTGGATGATTTTTTTAAAGATACCATTTACTGGGGAAATCACAATCAAGGATGCTGTCGGACGTTGCTGATCGTCGCGAAAAATCGGCTGGTCGAGGACAGATTTTCGATCGTTTGAGAGCGAATAGCCATAGCTATTTGTCGAAAAGGATCGTCAATATGGACCGATTAGACAATTTTTTAGCAGATTTTTGTAACGTCCGACAGCATCCTAAATTCCTCCATTTACTCCCGCAGCAAAACCAGCTAATCTCTGAACTTTCCATAAACAAATCAGGAGACCGCAATAATGAGCGACGATAACTTGACTGACGATGCCATGAATGAAGATGAAGGAAGTTTTGCAGATATGTTCGAAGCCAGCCTTGCCGGGGTTGGAGAACCTCTGGTGCCGGGAAAAAAGATTGCTGCAACCATTCTGCAAATTGGTAAAGATTGGAGTTTTCTTGATGTGGGCCAAAAGGGAGAAGGGGTTCTCGCTTCGGCGGAACTTCTGAATACTGAAGGTGAGCATCAATATGTTGTCGGAGATAAAATCTCTGCCTATTTTCTTTCCCGTGCCGGGGGTGAACTACGTTTCACGACAAAAATTGGCGGAACCGGATCAGGAACCGAACAATTGGAGAATGCCTACCAGAGTGGTATCCCGGTTGATGGGACGATAGAAAAAGAGATTAAAGGGGGCTTTGAGGTCAAGCTGGCAGGAAATGTCAGAGCTTTTTGCCCATTTTCCCAAACCGGACTACGCTTAGCAGAACCTGCTGATCTGATTGGTCAAAGCCTGCCGTTCAAAATAAGTCAGTTCAGTGAACGGGGTCGGAACATTGTTGTTTCGCACCGGGCCATTCTGGATGAAGAGCGGGAGCAGCTTCGGGTCGGATTACGTGAAACATTGAAAGAGGGGATGGTGGTCAAGGGAACCGTCACAAATATTCGAGATTTCGGAGCATTTGTGGATATTGGTGGAATTGAAGGATTGTTGCCGATTTCTGAAATCAGTTATGGGCGGATTGAAGATATCAATGAAGTCCTTACCCTCGGGCAGGAACTTGAGGTTGCCGTTAAACGGATCGATTGGGACAACAATAAATTTTCTTTCAGTCTACGCGACACCCAGGCCGATCCCTGGAAAAAAGTTGGCTCAATCTATCAGGTCGGTCAGCACTACCCCGGAAAAGTGAGCCGACTGGCTCAATTTGGTGCTTTTGTCACTCTCGAAGATGGGATTGACGGTTTGTTGCATATCTCCAAATTAGGTGATGGACAGCGGATTCGTCATCCTCAGGATGTCGTCAGCGTTGGTCAGCAGATCGAAGTTCTGGTTGAAAAAATTGATCAGGAGGAAAGACGGATTTCACTGGCTTTGGCTGGAAATAAAGATGAAGAGGTTGAAACCAGCTATAATGATCAGCCTGCTGCCAGTACCGGCCTTGGAACTCTCGGCGACCTACTCAAAGCCAGTCAACAAAAAAGAGGGCACAAGAAACGTCGATGAAAGGTGGGAGCACCTCTAAATCTGCCATTCTGTTTTCAATCTGTATGGCGCACTTTCTGAATCCGTTCATGCTCTCGGCTGTCGGTGTTGCTCTGCCTGTTATTGGGCGAGAATTTTCGGCCAGCGCCTTACAACTCGGCCTGATTGAAACCAGCTTCATGTTGTCGATGGCAATTTTTCTTCTCGTCATGGGACGACTTGGAGACATTCATGGGCGACGTAAAATTTTCCAGATGGGATTGCTGCTGTTTGCTTTTGCCGGTGGTTTAATTTCACAGGCTGGATCGATAGAGATGATTATTGCTCTCCGTTTTTTACAAGGAGTTGGGGGGGCAATGGTCAACGCAACAACCATGGCAATTCTGGTGGCCGCATTTGCTCCAGCAGAACGGGGCAAAGCTCTCGGGATTGCCATTGCCAGTGTTTATGCCGGGATTTCCTGTGGTCCTTTCATTGGCGGCTTTCTGATAGAACTGCTTGGCTGGCGGTCACTTTTTTACCTGATGGTTCCCCTTGGACTACTCACTTATTTAGTGACCCGGATTAAAATTAAGGATGAATGGGCTGGTTCTGCCGGTGAGCCATTTGATTGGAAGGGTGCTCTTGTTTACGCCCCTTCAATTCTCCTGCTGGTTTATGGCGTGATCCATCTAAAGGATGGGGGGATGATCTGGGGATTGCTGATCCTGGCAAATTTGGGGCTGGGTCTATTTTTACTGATTGAATCACGAGCTCCATACCCGCTGCTGGATATCCGTCTGTTCCTTGACAATCGGGTCTTTGCATTGAGTAATCTCGCCGCATTGTTTAACTACGCTGCCACTTTTGGAGTGACCTTTTTTCTCAGTTTATATTTGCAATATGTGAAAGGGATGGGGCCGCAACAAGCTGGAACCATCCTGATCGTCCAACCAATTGTCCAGACTATCTTTTCTCCCATCTTTGGCCGACTATCTGATCGTATCCCTGCCGCCTATGTTGCCACCAGTGGTATGGCTCTCTGTGCCGTGGGGTTGGCAATTGCAACGGGACTTACGGCAAGCTCCTCCCTATCTATGATCCTGCTGTTATTGGTTCTTCTTGGCCTTGGTTTTGCCCTGTTTTCTGCTCCGAATGTCAGTATGATTATGGGCAGTGTCGCACCACAACACCTTGGTGTGGCCTCAGGGGTAAGTGCCAGCATGCGCACCTTGGGGATGTTGACCAGCATGATGATTATCACCCTGATCTTCTCCTATCTGATGCAGGGACAACCAGTGACCCTGGAAACCCAGTCAGCATTTCTTGAAAGTATGCGGATCGCCCTGCTGATCTTTAGTTCCCTCTGTGTCATTGGCATTGGGTGTTCTTTGGGACGTGTTGCAAGGTTATCTCGCTAACTCTTGTCGTATTAAAGACCTCTGAAAAAATAATTAATTTTGTGGACAAAAGAATCTTCTTTTGAGATATTAACGACTATTCATCTTAGGCTATACATAAACCATTGAAGCCCCGACGAGATATTTCTGTGAATAAGAAGAAAAAAATTCTTATTGTTGATGATGAACTCTTCTTCAGAGAAATCTTGAAGGAGGTTTTGCACGAACGCTTTGATATCATTGAGGGTAAGGATGGTTATGAAGCTGTTTCCCTGAGTAAACAGCATGTGCCAGATCTCATCATCATGGATGTTGAGATGCCACGTAAAGATGGGATTGAAGCCTGTAGAATTCTTAAAACTGAAGCCGAAACAAGAAAAATTCCGATTATTCTATTTACCTCCCGAACGCAAAAAAAAGATATGGTTTTAGGTTTAAAAGCCGGAGCTGATGACTATATTACAAAGCCAGTCTATCTTCCTGAAATCATTGCCCGAGTTGATGCACATCTCCGAGAAAAAGATTTTTATTCTGAATTGAGATATGAAGATCTTCGCTTTCTCCTGGAAATTACTGAGACCATTTCTGCAATTCGCAATCCCATGACGATACTTCACCTAATTGTTGAAAAAATGGCAGAAATAGTGGATGTTGCCCGTTGTTCAATTATCAGTATTAACGACAACGGCGATGCTATTGTTAAAGCAAGCAGTGATCTGGATTGCCAGAAAGAACTGACACTAGATTTACACAAATATCCTGAAATTCAAAAATCACTTCAATCAAAACAAACCGTTATTGTCAATGACATCAAAAATGATCCGTTAATGAGTCCCGTGCGGGAGGAGACAAAAAAGTTAGGGTACAACTCAATTATTGTCATCCCAGTGGTTAAAAAAGAGAGCGTCATCGGAACTTTATTCCTGCGGACAGCCTCTTCATTCAAGGATGGGATCACTAATAGAATTTTTAATCTCTGTCAATTGATTGCCAATATTTCAGCAAGTGCTCTGGAAAATGCAATCCTTTTTGAGTCGGTACAAGCGGCTCAGGAATATTTTGAAGAGATGGCGGTCCGTGACGGGTTAACCGGCCTCTATAATCACCGCTTTTTTTATGATCGGCTTGAAGAAGAATTCAGCCGGGCTGATCGCTATGCAGCTCCGCTGTCACTGGTATTTTTTGATATTGATGATTTCAAACACATCAATGATATCTATGGGCATACCCGGGGAGATCAGGTTCTTAAAAAAATTGGCCAGTTGATGAGAAAAGTTGCCAGAGAGAGTGATATTCCCGCAAGATATGGAGGAGAAGAGTTTGCTCTCATCCTCCCCAATACAACAGAGGAGGGAGCATTTGATCTGGCGAACCGGATCCACACAATCATCCGGGATCACAATTTTGAACATCTTCCCAACGAACAGATTACTGTTAGTTCAGGGGTTGCAACTTTCGTTAACAAAAATTTCCAGTCTCTTAATGAACTTGTTCACCATGCTGATGATGGGATGTATAAAGCTAAAAATCAGGGGAAAGATATGGTTTCACAAGTCTGAAGGATTTCAAATCCCACCGATGACCTATCTTTGCATGACCTGATAAAACACCCCTCTTTCCTGTCTGATCGTCTCAATTTTATTTTCTTCTTCTAAAACATCAAGATATTTATTGATCTCATTGATGTGGAGTCCCAGAATCTCCATTAAATCTTCAATCGTGCAGGGACGCCTTGAAATGGTTTCCAGGATAGCTGCTTCTGCATCACTTCGATATGCTGAAAGGTCTTTCCTCTGGACTGCCGGAGCGATGATTTCAACATTTTCAAGGTTCCATAACTGGACAACCTCTTCTAATTCCTCTCCAGTTGCAGAATGCAGATCCGCAACCGTGCCGGGCCGGTCAAGGGTGTTTAATTGAATGGAGTCCGGATTTATTTTTAGAATTATCTCTCTTAATTTTTTCAGTTCCTGTTGTTCGAAATTGTATTGAGGAAGAATGAAAATTTCTAACCAGATTTTGCCACTGAATTCTTTCCTGAAATCAATCAGCCCTTGCAGGTATTTTTCTATCTCAAGTCCGGGAGCCGGACGATTAATTTTATCAAAGACCGGGTTCGTTGCTGCATCAAGTGAAGGGAGGACAACATCGGCTATTTTCAGCTCGGCTCTCACTTCAGGATCAAACAACAGGGTCCCATTGGTCAAAACAGCTATGGGTATTTCTGGCCGATTCTGTTTTACAAATTTGATGATATCACCAATTCTAGAATTTAGAGTTGGCTCACCGGAACCCGAAAAAGTGATATAATCCGGATCAGGGTTGTTTTCAAAATAGTGAGTTAACTCCTTGATGACATTATCAAATAAAATATATTCCTTTCGTTCAAGGGTCAGCTTTGTAGTTTTTCCAACTTCACAATAAACGCAGTCCAGTGAACAGACCTTCCTCGGAACCAGATCAATGCCAAGCGACATGCCTAATCGTCTTGATGGGACGGGACCAAATAAATATTTATACATGTTACCCCTCTTTGTATTAATCGTAAGAGAGTCTGATTGGCTCAGTTGCAAGCGTCGGCTTGATTAATTCCTGCCATTCATCACTATCCCAGGTTTTTAATTCTTTATGGGTCAGGTAGTATTTTTGCGGAATCGGGTGAGTTCCAATAACCACTGGAATTTGATATTTTGTTTCGATGACCTTTTTGAAATCTGCAATATAGGGGCAAGGAGGATAGCCAACCACAAATCCGGTTGCTAGATGGATAACTTCTACACCATTTTTCACCATTTCTTCAGGTGAATATTCGATGTTTCCACCGGGGCAACCGCCACAAGACGTATAGCCAGCAATTTCCAGAACTTCATCTTTTTGATAAACAGCAAAAGCCCCCTCTTTATGCTGCATAGCTCTGAAACATTTCCCCCCCGCACAGCTCCGGTATCTGTCACAAATAATAATTCCTATTTTCATAGTGCTCTCCATTAGATATCTTGAGCGGGTTCAAAATTTGCGTTACAAGTGATTGCCTCGTGATTATGAGAGTGTCGATAGCATAGGTCAAGCTGGTTTATTCGCCGTTTAAACATGATACTAAACAATAAACCAAGCTATCGCTGCAGCATAACTCATTGAAATTACATTTTTTTATGTAGACATCACGGTAAATCCGAATCGATGTCGGATGACTCTGAAAAAAATATCAACTACTATCACTACCCAATGTAGACCATTTTCAATACTCACGAATGAAAATGGGGAATTTAAAATTTTTATTGATATGTACCACTGAAAAGATTAGGGTTATGTCCGCATTTGAGAGGTTTAGTCGGGACGATATTCGCCCCATTTTTTCTTTACCAGGTACAACCGGTACCTGGCTTTAGTCCATAAAAAGGAGATATTAGTATGAACTGGAAAATGTTGTTGATGGTTGGGTTAGTTCTCACCGCCTTTACTGCAACCAGCGTTATGGCAATTGATGGTGGCAACTCTCGCAAAGGAAAGCACCTGTACAAGAAAAACTGTAAAGTTTGTCATGATAAAGGTGGTGAAGGTGGCGAGTTGACCCCAATGTCGAAGACCATGGCACAGTGGGACCG
>CAZGKZ010000019.1:0-12265 GCA_964526315.1 uncultured Geobacteraceae bacterium | reverse complement strand
TTAAGTCATAAGTTCAGAGAGGAATGCGATGAGTACTCTAGTCGCTAAAGAGCAGGATATTGTTAGAGCTTGGTATGTTGTCGATCTGGAAGATGTTGTTCTCGGTCGTGCAGCAACTGAAATAGCCCGTGTTTTACGTGGTAAGCATAAGCCGATTTACACTCCGAGTGTTGATACCGGAGACTTTGTTGTTGTCCTGAATGCTGATAAAATAAAGCTGACCGGAAACAAAATGGCTGATAAGAAATATTATCATCATACCGGCTGGCAAGGTGGTATTAAAGAGATTACTGCTGAAAAGCTGTTGGAAAAGAAGCCAGAAATGTTGGTTGAAACAGCGGTTAAGGGAATGCTGCCAAAGAATAAATTAGGCCGTAAAATGTTTCGTAAACTCAAGGTTTATGCCGGTGGTGAACATCCTCATGCCGCACAGCAACCTAAAGAACTGAAGTTATAATACTGGGAGATAGCTAGATGGCTGAGCAGAAAATTTATGCAACCGGCAAAAGAAAAACCTCAATTGCCCGTGTCTGGATGAAACCCGGCACCGGTGAAATTGTTATCAATAAACGTCCGATTGATGTTTTCTTTGGTCGTGAGACGTCCAAAATGGTTATTCGTCAACCATTGGAGTTGACTGATAATATGGGCAAGTTTGATATTTCAGTTAATGTTTCTGGAGGTGGTATCTCTGGTCAGGCCGGCGCAATTAAGCACGGCATTACCAAAGCCCTTCTGGAAGTTAACCCGGAATTGCGTGCAACTCTGAAGCAGGCTGGTTTTATTACCCGCGACAGTCGTATTAAAGAGCGTAAGAAATACGGACGTGCCGGTGCTCGTAAGAGTTTCCAATTCTCCAAGCGTTAATTTCCTATTGGCAATTATCTGCTGGATGCGAAAAGAAAAAGGGAAGCCCCAGAGGGTTTCCCTTTTTTTGTCTGTACCGTTTAGATTGTAATCTGTGTCAAATGTGGAGATCTCTATGTTGAAAGTCGCTGTCATTGGAGCTAGTGGTTACACCGGTGTTGAGTTGTTGCGGATTCTGGTTGGGCATCCTGAAGTTGAAATCTGTGCTGTGACGTCACGACAGCACGAAGGTCTGCCGATTAATCAGCTTTTCCCCTCCTTAAGTGGCTTTTGTGAATTGCGGTGCGAAACTCTTGATGTTGCCTCGATTGCTCAACGTGCTGATCTGGTTTTTACCGCATTACCACATAAAACGGCTATGGAGGTTGTCCCGGGTTTTCTTGACGCTGGCTGTAAAGTTGTTGATCTCTCAGCAGATTATCGGCTGAAAGATCAGGATATCTACGAAAAGTGGTACCAGCAACACAGTAGCCCAGAATTATTTGCTGATGCCGTGTACGGATTGCCGGAACTCTATGCTGAAAAGCTTCGTTCTGCCCGTTTGGTTGCGAATCCAGGTTGTTATCCGACCAGTGTTGTTCTTGCCTTAGCTCCCCTGCTGGAAAAACATTTGATTGATCCAAAGAGTCTGATCGTTGACAGTAAGTCTGGGGCGAGTGGTGCCGGGCGTGGGGTTAAATTAGGCAGTCTTTTCTGTGAGGTCAATGAAGGGTTCAAAGCCTACGGAATTGCCAGTCATCGACATACTCCAGAAATCGAACAGGAATTATGTAGGTTGGCTGGTTGTGACATCCGGCTTAATTTCACCCCTCACCTGTTACCGGTCAACCGCGGTATTCTTTCGACCTGTTACGCTGATCTACTTGAGGATAAAACCACTGAAGAGCTGATTGAATTATATCAACATCGGTATTCAGGAGAAGATTTTATTCGGGTTATGCCGGGGGGGCAATTACCAAATATTGCTTATGTGAGAGGGACCAATTTCTGTGATATCGGATTGGTCAGTGATCAACATACCGGACGGGTGATTGTAGTTTCTGCTATTGATAACCTGGTTAAGGGTGCCGCAGGTCAGGCGGTGCAGAATATGAATATTATGTATAATCTTCCTGAAACTCTAGGTTTAGGTATTGTCCCAATTTTCCCCTAGTATTTTAAAGTGTTTGACCTTATTATTAATGATTAATTAATTTTCAGGTGCAGCTATAGGAATTCTTTATGCTGGAACGTGGCCATATTATATTTGATTGTCAAATTGTCAAACTGTTATTGGAAAATGATGTTTACCAAAGTTATCTACTCGATTGTCCTGATTCTACACCGGTAAAACTTTTTTCACTTCTTCCCAATCCCCTATTTGATCAACAACAAGCATTTTTTGACCACGTCAGCCGGTTGTCAAGCCAATCTTTCCCCAATGTCGGATCTCCAATAAGAGCCGATGAAGTTGCAGGAGATATTGTTTGTCTTTATCCTCTTGCTTCTGGAACTCCACTGGCAAAGATCCTTGATGAAGGTTGCTCAGTACGGCAGGCAGTAAAGCTTATTAAATCTATTGCCGAATGTTTGTGTGCTCCGCATAGCCTTGATATTTGTCATGGCAATCTTTCGCCTGAAACGATCTACGTAGAGGGTGACACCCCCTATCTCGCTGATTTTTCTTTAAGTCAGTTGATCCGCTTAGATTATAAGTCCGGTATCGATCCCCAATATACCAGCCCGGAACAGGTCCGTGGTGATACACCGGGAACAGCTTCAGATATCTACAATCTCGGTTGTATTTTTTATCATCTATTAACAGGACATCCGCCTTTTTCCGGTGGTGATGCGTTTGCTATTGCTAAGCAGCACCTTCAAGGGGAATTTCCTGCTTGTCCGGATGAGTTAAGTCTGTTTCAGCCATTGCTCGATTCACTGGTAAAAGTGGAAGTTGAGGAGCGGATTACAATTAACGAGTTCATCAATCAAATCACTCAGCTGTCTGCTCAGCAAAAAATTGACCATCTCCACCTCTCTACACCTGACGATATTGTCCCCCTGGAAGAGGAGTCTTCCCCTGATGGGGGCTCTTTGCTTGATGAGGCAATAGGGGATTCTGAAATCGCTGCACGAATAGAAGAACGATTAAATGCGCATGCTGATATATCCCAAGATTTTAAAGCTGGTGAATCGCAAGCAAATCAAGATTTTGATACAACCGATGGGTTGGATTTACCTGCCGCCCCAAATAGAATTGGCTTTTGGCGATTCATAATTATTCTGTTGCTAGGAGTTTTTATTGGCTCGGGCCTTTACTTTCTGTTTTATCAGCAATCTCCGGTTGTCTCTTCGGTTCAGGTAGTACCTGAGGTTGACGTGGATTCCAAAGCGGATGTTGATCTGGATAAGGGTCTTAAATTGTGGAAAGATGATGATTTTAATGGTGCTGAAGCTGAATTTAAGCGGGGTATTGATGCTCAACCAGATGATCCTCGGGCTTATAATAATCTGGCTGCTTTTTATGCTGCCCAGGGTAATTACAATCAGGCGCGTGACTACCTTGAGCAAGCCCTGGCAACAGATGAAAAATATGCCACTATTTACCATAATTTAGGATCGGTTTATGCTGAGATGGCAAGGGGATCATACGGGCGTGCTTTACAGTTGGATCAAAAAAAGGCACTTCTTGCTCTGCCGATTTTTTCCAGTCAGGGTGTGTCCACCCTGAATCCTGTCAGTGGTAAGATCGAAACACAACAGGAGCCTGCTTCTAAAAAAGGGTCGCTTGCCGTTGAGCCATCGAAAGTTGAACCGCCGCTTGCGAAAGCTGAAACTGTCAGCTCTGATTCCTCCGGTATTCCTGAACCGGTGGTTCAGCCAAGAGTGGTTGAAAGTCTAGGGCAGGTTGACGTGGTCCCTCCGAAAGAAGATATCGACATTGCAACAGATGAGCAATTGGTTGTCGATGAAACTTCTCAGCCAGTTATGGATGCCGTGGAAGCGGAAAAGGGGGATGATTTTCTCCGCCGTTGGGCTGAAGCCTGGTCAAGTCAGGAGGTGGAAGATTACCTGACATTTTATGCTGACCAATTTATCCCTCCCGGGGGAAGAACTCGTCAGGTGTGGGAGGCGCAGCGCCGGGATCGTTTGGCTAAACCCGCAAATATTACGGTTACTCTGGAAGATTTTAAACTCAAGCCACAAGCTAATGGAAATTTAACTGTAGAAGTTATCCAGAATTATAAGAGTGATCTCCTTACTGATCGTACTCAAAAAATCTTTGATTTGCAATCAACAGAATCTGGCTGGAAAATTCTGCGTGAGCGGTCTTTAGGAGCTGTCCGTTGAGAATAAAGAAAATTATAGTTCCTTTTGTCATTGTTGTGCTGTTTGGTTTGACCGGAGCCAAGGTCGGGGCGCTCTGGCCACAGCACGAGACTGGTGATCAGGTAGTCCCTCAAACACCACTTTCTTCCCTGTCAGGAGTGAGTGTCGAAGTCAGTCCTAAGATCTTAGATCCCCAGGCGAAGATTTTTCTGGAGCGTCTGGAAAATCGTTTATTTCTTAACCCCGATGATTTTGAAGCAAGTTTATTTAAGAGTTTGTTACTTTTTCAGAATGGACAATTGGATGTAGCTATCACAGAGTTGCAAGGATTGACCGCTCGAGCCCCTAAATTTCAATTAGCACATTTGATTTTGGGTGATCTCTTACTGGCACGCTTTGATCGGGTTGAATCCATTGGTAATAATGGTTTATTGAAATCAGTTAATTCAGAGCAGGAGCATCATATTAAACAGTTACAGGGTGAAGCCAGGGCTCGATTACAAGGGTACCTATCTCTCATTGATGGAGTCAAGATACCCCAAGCATTACTCACCTTGAGTACTAAAACTCACTATGCTCTGATCGTTGATAAAAATAAAAATCGTCTTTATGTTTACCGCAATTCAGGTTCTTCAATACCTCCGGAACTGGTTGATGATTTTTATGTTGTTCTGGGGAAGCAGCCTGGGGATAAGTTGCGTGAAGGAGACTTGAAAACCCCTGCCGGTGTCTATTTTGTAACCAGTTATCTTCCTGATGAGAACTTGCCGCCATTGTATGGTAGTGGTGCTTTTCCGGTTAATTATCCAAATGAGTATGACCATCGGTTGAAAAAGAGCGGAAAAGGGATCTGGTTACATGGAACTGATAAATCACTTTACAGCCGTCCGCCGCTTGATAGTGAGGGGTGTGTTGTTCTGACAAATAAAGAATTTGTTCGAATCCGCCAATATGTAGAAGTTGGTCGAACCCCTGTTGTCATCTGTGAATCTGTAAAATGGTTAACCGGTCGCGAATGGCTAAAGCAAAATATTGAGGTTCAGGCGGCCCTGGAAAGCTGGCGAATGAATTGGGAAAATACTGATTTAACTGCATATCTAGGAATGTATTCAGATAATTTTTGGACAAAAAGTCATAACAGGAAAAGTTGGGGGATATATAAAAAGCAGGTTTTTTCCGGAAAGCTATTTCAGAAGATAGATCTCACTGATATTTCGGTGTTGGCATATCCAGATACTGGTGAGAAACTACCAATGATCGTGGCCAATTTCAATCAGCATTATCGATCTAATAATTTTAATGGGAACTTGCGTAAACGCTTGTATATGGTAAAAGAACAGGGGCAATGGAAGGTTTTGTACGAAGGGCGGCAATAGGATTGTTGTTTAATCAATCACCGCAGAATTTAATTTATTGAGTATCTCCGGCAAGTCCAAATTGTATTTGTCTGCAACCTGTTGAACCGTGTCGAATAAACTCTGACAGCAGATACATTCTCCAGCACTCGCATCGTAAGATTTGAAAATCACTTCCGTCTCTGGGTAGGTACTGACAACATCGAGAACGGTAAGGTTCGCAGCGATATTCTCTTTTCCCATAATTCCTTCCTTTTCTAAAGTCGCCTAATTTTAGACCGGTTAATCCCAGCTATCAAGGTGTTTTATCGTCATGGAAAGCAATTGACATCGGTGCTTTTCTATGATCTTCTAGGTCGCTGTTTTGACATGATTTGGATTTGTTTCGATGCGCCTGACTGACTTTGATTTTTTGCTTCCCGATGACCTGATTGCACAGGTTCCTGCGGCAACCCGTGATGCTTCACGATTGTTGTGTCTGGATCGTCAATCCGCCACAATGGAGTCAAAACAGTTTGTTGACATCGTGAAATATTTTCAGTCTGGGGATGTCTTGGTTGTTAATGATACCAAGGTTATTCCTGCCCGCCTGCTTGGTCGAAAGCCGACCGGTGGAAGGGTTGAAGTCCTGTTGGTTCGTCCTTATCCGGGCGAAACCGCCGATGAAGAGTGGCTCTGTTTGACAAAGAGTTCTAAACCTTTGCGAATCGGGACGGTGGTTGAATTTTCTCCCGGATTCAGTGCTGATATTTTAGAAGAGACAGAAACGCCATACCGACGGGTTCGGTTTAATTATTCTGGCGTTTTTATGGATAAAGTTGAGGAAGTCGGCCATCTTCCTCTCCCCCCTTATATCAAGCGGGAGGACAATCAGGAAGATCGCTCCCGCTATCAAACTGTTTTTGCTCGTGAGAGAGGGGCAGTGGCAGCTCCGACGGCCGGGTTGCACTTTACTGACAAAGTTTTAGAACAATTAAAGACCGCCGGAGTTAAAATTGTCAGTCTGACCCTGCATGTTGGTCTGGGAACCTTTCTGCCGGTTCGGGTTGATGATATCCGTCAGCATAAGATGCATGCTGAGTTCTATTCAATCTCGACAGAGACGGCTGCAGCGGTTAATTCGGCACACACTGAGGGGCGGCGGGTTTTTGCCCTTGGAACAACCAGTGCAAGAGCCCTTGAGACTGCAGCAAGCGAAGATGGTCTGCTGACAGCCGGTTCCGGAGAGAGTGAAATTTTCATTTATCCGGGGTATCAGTTTAAGATCGTTGATGCTCTTATTACCAATTTTCATCTGCCTAAATCGACGCTGTTGATGTTGGTTTCAGCTTTTGCCGGACGTGACTTCATTTTGGCTGCCTATCGTCAGGCGGTTGCAGAACGATTTCGTTTTTTCAGCTATGGCGATTGCATGCTGATCGTATAAATACGGATGTCATGATGTCTGGCTTCAAATACGTTCTTTTACAAAATGATACTGATACTCAGGCACGCCGTGGCAGGATATATACGCAGCGGGGTGAAATTGATACTCCGACGTTTATGCCGGTTGGGACGCTGGGAACAGTCAAGGCGATGTTGCCGGAAGCATTGGAAGAGATCGGGGCGCAGATTATTCTGGCCAATACCTATCATCTTTATTTGCGTCCCGGTCATCAACTGATTCAATCCCTCGGTGGTCTGCATAAATTTATGCACTGGGATCGTCCAATCTTGACCGACAGCGGTGGTTTTCAGGTTTTCAGCCTTGGTGCATTGCGTAAAATCACTGAGGAGGGTGCAGCATTTCAGTCCCATATAGATGGAAGCAAGCACCTGCTGACCCCTGAGCTCTCAATGGAAATTCAATTAGCCCTCGGTTCGGATATCATCATGGCTTTTGATGAGTGTATTCCCCATCCGGCAGAACGTTCTTATATTGTTGATTCAACGAACCTTTCGGCACGCTGGGCAAAGAGGTGCCGTAATGTTATCCCTGCCGGCTCCGATTCGGCATTGTTTGGTATTGTTCAGGGGGGGATGGAGCTGGATCTTCGGCAGCAGAGTGTTGATCAATTGCAGGAGATTGGTTTTGAGGGTTATGCCCTCGGTGGCTTGTCGGTCGGAGAAGAAACTTCATTAATGTACGACATAATGGAGTATAGTCTCCCCTTATTGCCGGTCAATCATCCCCGTTATGTGATGGGAGTGGGAACACCGGAAAATTTAATAGAAGGGGTAGCTCGCGGTTGTGATATGTTCGACTGCGTGATGCCAACCCGTAATGCCCGTAACGGGGTATTATTCACAAGCTTTGGTAAAATCAGTATCAAGCAGGCTCGATATCGTGATGATGAGCTGCCTCTTGATCCTGATTGTGGATGCTATGTTTGCCGGAACTACAGTCGTGCCTATTTACGGCACCTTTATACGAGCCGTGAAATTCTTGCATCAGTACTTAACACACACCATAATCTCTACTATTATCAGCAGTTGATGGCTGGCATCAGGCAGGCACTTGAAGATGGTTGCTTCTCTGATTTTTATAAAGATTTTTATGCCCGGAGAAAGATCTCCGTAAACTGATTTTTAACTAATAAATGTTTTATCTGACACACTCTTCAAGGAGGAAAATAAAATGGCAACAGAAGTTTTTGCAATGGCAGGAAACGCAGCAGCCCAAGGTCAGGGCAATCAATATCAAGGGATCATCATGCTGGTGGCAATGTTTGCCATCTTCTATTTCTTGCTGATTCGCCCACAGCAGAAACGGGCTAAACAACAGAAGGAATTGGTTGGTGGTCTTAAAGCGGGTGATAATATTGTCACTGCGGGTGGCATCCACGGAAGTATCACTGCAGTGGAAGAGTCGACTGTAACGGTTGAAATTGCAAAGGGTGTGAAAATAAAAATGAACCGTGGTTCGGTGACTGAGGTCAAACAATAGTAACCCATTTGACTTGCCCATAAATGTTTAAAGGGAGATACAACACAAATGTCCAATAGTCTTAAATTCAGAGGTATTTTAATTTTACTCTGTCTACTTCTGTCATTTTTTGTTATTGCCCCGACGCTGATGCGAGACAGTCTGCCACAGTGGTGGACTGACACTGTTAATCCGATTCAACTTGGACTGGATTTGCAGGGTGGTATGCATTTGGTGCTTGGAGTTGAGGTAGATAAAGCGGTTGAAAGTCGTATTGATACCATCATCGATCAATCTGAAGCTCAGTTGCGCGAGAAAGATATTATTTTCAAGCGGTTGGAGAGGCGTCAGGGAGATCGTTTGGTCATCCTCGTTTATGATGAGGCAGAGGGGGCTAAAGTCGATGCATTGATGGCAGAAAATTACCCTTCACTTGAAGCCGAAACAATGACTGGAGCCGGTGGTTATATAGAGAAACAGTACCGGTTAAGTGATCAGGAAATTGAAAACATCAAGGATTACGCAGTTCGTCAGGCGTTGGAAACAATGCGTAATCGGGTTGACCAGTTTGGTGTCAGTGAGCCGACGCTTCAACGGCAGAGTGACAATCGTATTCTGATTCAACTTCCGGGGGTTGAAGATCCTGAGCGGGCAATTGCCCTGTTGGGTAAAACAGCTCGGCTCGAGTTTAAGATGGTTGATGAAACAGCCAATATTCAGGATGCTGTGGCCGGTAAATTACCACCAGGTACCGAGTTGCTTTATGAAAAAAATGTGAATCGGTCAACCGGTGCGACGACAGAAAAACCGCTGGTTGTTTTTGATAAAACCGTTTTGACTGGTGATCTTTTATCTGATGCAAATGTCCGGATTGATACCCGCTTTAACGAACCTTATGTTTCGATTGAGTTCAACTCCGTCGGGGCTAAACGTTTTGACCAGATTACGGCAGCAAATGTCGGTAAGCGGATGGCAATAGTTCTGGATGATACTATTTATTCAGCACCGGTTATCCGTGAAAGAATTGCTGGTGGTAGTGCACAGATTTCCGGTTCTTTTACCTCTCAGGAAGCGACTGACCTGGCAATAATTCTCCGTGCTGGTTCTTTGCCGGCTCCGGTAAAGATTATGGAAAATCGGACTGTTGGACCCTCACTAGGACAGGATTCTATCAATAAAGGGATCAAATCTATTTTTGTCGGGGCAATTCTGGTTGTTCTGGCGATGATCATCTATTACCAGCTCTCAGGCGTCGTTGCTGTTATTGCTCTGTCGCTTAACCTGGTATTTATTGCGGCGATGCTGGCAATGTTTGGCGCGACGTTAACTCTACCGGGTCTTGCTGGTGTTGTCTTGACTGTTGGTATGGCGGTTGATGCTAACGTATTGATATTTGAACGGATTCGTGAGGAAATCAGACTTGGCAGGGCTCCTAAGCTGGCGCTTGAGTCCGGTTACAGCAAAGCGTTCATGACCATCATTGATGCTAACCTGACAACTCTTCTCGCAGCTTTAGTTCTATTCCAGTTTGGTACTGGTCCGGTTCGTGGCTTCGCAGTCACCTTGTCGATTGGTATTATCGCTTCATTGTTTACCGCGATATTTGTTTCGCGGGTTATCTTTGATATTTTCTTGAAACGCCGCGAAGTTAAGCGGCTGAGTATATAAGGAGGCATGACGGCATGCAGCTGATCAAGCCGGATATTAATATTGATTTTGTTGGCAAGCGTAAAATTGCGTTGTTTGTCTCCATCGCTTTGATTCTTATTGGTTTTGCTTCTCTGGTGATTAAGGGGGGACCAAATTACGGAATTGACTTTGCTGGAGGAACGCTGGTTCAAGTGCGATTTGCTCAACCAACCGATGCCTCTGCGATCAAAAAAGCGATGAAGGGGATTGATCTCGGCAGTGTTGTGGTGCAGCGGTTTGGCGATAATCAGAATGAGTTTCTGATTCGCGTTGAACAGAGCACTGCTGAATTGCAAGGACTTTCAGTGCAGATAAAAAATGCCCTGGAGGAAACTTATGAAAAAGGCGATGTTGACATCCGCCGGGTCGAAATGGTTGGCCCTCAGGTCGGGAAAGACTTGCGTAGTAAAGGGTTGAAAGCAATCTTTTATGCCATGCTGGGGCTTTTAGCCTATATTTCCTGGCGATTCGAATTTCGTTTTGCAGTCGGGGCTATTGTTGCGTTGATTCATGATGTGGCCATTACCTTAGGGGCTTTCAGCCTGTTTAATAAGGAGATTGATCTGCCGATCATTGCTGCTTTTCTGGCCATCATTGGTTATTCTCTTAACGACACCATTATTGTCTATGACCGTATTCGTGAGAACACCGGAAAATACAACAAAGAAGGGTTCTCATATATCGTCAACCGCAGTATTAACGAGACATTGTCGCGAACACTGTTAACTTCTGGAACGACTCTGCTGGTTGTCCTGGCTCTGTTTATTCTCGGTGGTGGGGTTATTCATAACTTTGCTTTTGCGATGTTGATTGGTGTTTTAGTCGGAACCTATTCTTCAATTTTTGTTGCAAGTCCAGTTTTGATTTTCTGGCAGCAGAAGAAGAAATCGAAAAAGTCCAAGTGAGTTTGGGGATGCTGACCGGATGAAGAAAGAGACTCTCCTGTTTGTCGTGATTGCCCTGGTCGTTGGGGTTCTGATCGGGGTGATCGTGACAAACTCAAAAAAGGATTTACCTGCTTCGGCTCCGGTTGCACCTCCGGGATCGGCTCCAGCGGTTAATCAGCAACAGCAGACTTCGGTTCTTGAAGAAATTGTTTCCAGAGAACCCAATAATCGCAACGCCTGGGTGAGGCTTGGACACAACTTTTTTGATGCAAATCAGCCAATGAAGGCGATTAATGCTTATGCAAAGGCCCTTGAACTCAATGGTAATGATCCTGATATATTGACCGATCAAGGGGTGATGTATCGTCGGCTCGGTTGGTTTGATAAAGCCATCGGTAATTTTGAAAAGGCGCATGCGATAGATAAAAACCATCAGCAAAGTCTTTATAATTTGGGGATTGTTTACCGTTATGATCTCCAGGATTTTGCTAAAGCAAAAGTAGTTTGGGAACAATTTGTTGCAATTGACCCTGGAAGCCCCGGAGCAAAACAGGTTCAAAAGGAACTGGATTTTTTACAGAGTCATCCAGAGATTCAAAAAAACACACAATAATAAACATCAGGCCGGGCTTTGTCCCGGCCTGTTTTAGTTGAATCTCTACTCTCCAGAAATAAGAACTTTAGAGTTAAGGTACTATTGAGATGCTGCCAGTACAATTGCGCAAGTGGAAATTACGTAAAGATCCACCAACAGCAAAGCAGATTGAGTCGCTAACGGATAAACTTCATCTGCAAAATTTGACTGCTCAGGTTCTGTTTTTACGCGGCGTCATCACTCCAGAACATGGTGTTGAGTTCCTCCAGGCAAATTTATCGGCTCTCCCTGACCCTGGTTTACTACCGGATATGGAGATCGCTTGCGCCCGTTTGGAACAGGCACTGAACAACGGTGAAAAAATCGCGGTTCATGGAGATTACGATGTTGATGGCATCACTGGCTGTTCTCTGCTGGTTGAAACCTTGCGTGCTCTGGGCGGTGAGGTTGAATATCACATCCCGCTCCGGTTAAAAGATGGCTATGGCCTCTCTGCTGATGCAATTCGACAGGCTCAGCAAAATGGTTGTGCGCTTATTGTCTCGGTTGATTGTGGCGTCTCTGCCCAGGCTGAGGCTGACCTGTGTACCGAGTTAGGTCTTGATCTGATTATTACCGATCACCATCAGCCTCCCGATACTCTTCCGGTTTGTCTTGC
>CAZGKZ010000018.1:0-12529 GCA_964526315.1 uncultured Geobacteraceae bacterium | reverse complement strand
CTATGTTTAATAAAGTAATAATGATAGGAAACTTAACAAGAGATATAGAATTAAAATATATTCCAAGTGGAGCTGCTATTGCCAAAGGTGCAATCGCTACAAGTCATAAATACAAAACACAAACAGGTGAACAAAAAGATGAAGTTTGTTTTTTAGATTTTGATGTATTTGGAAAAAGTGCTGAGATTTTAAATCAGTATGTTAAAAAAGGTTCGAAAGTTATGCTTGAAGGTAGATTAGTACTTCAACAATGGACTGCACAAGATGGTTCAAATAGAAGTAAACATTCACTTCGAGTTGAAACTTTTAAATTTTTAGATTCAAAAGCTGATAGTAATAATGCTGGACAATCTGGTGGATATAATGCACCAGCACCACAGCAACAAAATTACAATCAAGCACCTCAACAACAATACAATCAACCTCAAGGTGGTATGCAACAAAATGCTCCTGCACAACAAGAGCATAAAATACCAGAAATAGATATAGATACGGATGAAATTCCTTTTTAGGGATTTGTTCATTTAATTTAAGGATAATAAAATGGCTGAAAGAAGAAGATTCGCAAAAAAATACTGTAAATACAGTTCAATGAAATTAGAAGCAATTGATTATAAAGATTTAGATCTTTTAAGAATTTCAATGAGTGAAAGAGGTAAGATTATGCCTAGAAGACTTACGGGTACTTCTAAAAGAATGCAAGAAGAAGTAGAAGTTGCTATTAAAAGAGCAAGACATATGGCACTTGTACCATACATAGTAAACACACATGATTTATCAGAAGCTGCTTACTCAAAGTATTAATCAATACTTTAATTTAAAATAAGGGTTTCCCCTTATTTTATTTTCTCTAAACTAATGCCTTAGCATTTTTTATCAATTCATTTAATTTACTCTCATAAACTTTAGCAGTATTTTCATCACTACTCTCAAATCTTGTAACTAATACAGGTGTAGTATTTGAAGCACGAACCAATCCCCAACCATTTTCAAAAATAACACGAACACCATCTATATCAATAATATCTTTTATTTTAGGAAAATCACTTGGAGGATTTTGTAATAACTCTTTTATTTTATCTATTAAAATAAATTTTTCATCTTCTGTCGTAGTAACCTTTATCTCTTCAGTACTATATGTTTTTGGTAGTTTAGATATTTCATAATCTATATCCATACCATTGTAAACTAACTCTAAAAGTCTAAAAGTAGCATAAATAGCATCATCAAAACCAAAAAATCTATCATTGAAGAATATATGTCCAGAAACTTCAGCAGCAAAAGTTGCATTTGTCTCTTGGATTTTTACTTTTAAATTACTATGACCTGTTTTATACATAATAGCTTTTCCACCATTTTCATTAATAGTATCATACATAACTTGAGTACATTTAACTTCGCCAATTACTGTTGGTTTATCCATAGTAGAGGCAAACAATATTGCCATAATATCACCTTTGACATTGTTATTTTTTGTCAAAAAAGCTATTCTATCTGCATCACCATCATAAGCAAAACCATACTCATAGTCACCTTTTAAAGCTTTGATTAAATCAACTAAATTCTTTTCATCACTAGGGTCTGGATGATGATTTGGAAATGTCCCATCAGGAGTACAAAATAAACCATCATAATTTAACTCTAACTTATCCAGAATTTGGGTTAAAACAGTATCAGCCACTCCATTCCCACAGTCAATCATAAACTTTGGTTTCATACCTTTTAGATGTGAAAAACTTTTTACCATATAATCAATATATATTGATTTTACATCTATTTCTTTATATGAAATATCATCTTTTATATCTAAATTAGAATTGGCAATAATAATATCACCCAAAGTATAAATATCATCAGCAAAAAATGGCTTATGATTTATAGTCATCTTAAAGCCATTGTATTGAGATGGATTGTGACTACCTGTAATCATAATTGAAGCATCTGGTTTTATACCGTCAAATTCTTGATAAGTTGCAAAATAATTAACACCAGTTGCAACCATACCCATACCTAAGACTTGACAACCAGCTTGATTTAATCCACTTGTCAAATATTTAAATAATTCAGGACTATGTGTTCTTGCATCATATCCTACTACCACACTAGAGTTAGCTCCAGTTTGTTTTATAACTTCTAAACCAAAGTAATATCCCAAAAGTTTTATACTTTGTTCATTTAATTCTTCAGGAACTATACCTCTTATATCATATTCTCTAAAAATAGATTTTGTTATCATTGTTTATTTTCCTTATTTGATTTGATTTCATTATTTAAATCAGTTTTATTTGTAATTAGTTTTACATTTTTTACTATCTTTTTTTCCAATGTAATTAGCATAATTGTATTTTTATTTATACTATGTTTATATACGCTTGCTTTTTTCTTATCTTGCATTAACAAAATTGGATATTGACTTTTTTTAAAATCAGGTATTGCAAAAAGATAAAAAACTGTAGTTGGCATACCACTAATATCAGCTACAAAATCAATACCATTATCTTCTAAAAAACTCTTTGATTTTACATCCAAAAACTCACGAACAATCTCACTTGCTTCTTTTGTAAATACAAAAATAACTTTCTTTGTACTTGTAGTTAAAGTATGTCTTTTTTCATATTGGTCACTTAAAGTATAATCTGGTAACTTTTTACCTATAACAATATTTTTATTTACTTGACCTGTTGATATATTAACTTTATTTTTTGTACTTATTGGCTCTTTGCTACTACAAACACCAAAAAGTATAGTTGCACTAAAAAGATATATAAGTATAAATATTTTTTTCAATTTATTTATGCTCTTGTTTGTCCATTCCCATAAATTTTAAACTTATAAGTTGTAAGTTCATTTATACCCATTGGTCCTCTTGCATGAAGTTTATTTGTACTAATTCCAACTTCTGCACCAAATCCAAACTCACCACCATCAGTAAACTGTGTACTTGCATTTAAATATACACATGCCGAATCTACACTATTTAAAAAGTTTTCTGCTGTTGTATAGTTTTCTGTAACAATAGCATCACTATGCCCTGAACCAAAATAATCTATATGCTTAATAGCACCTGCAACATCTCTTACTATTTTAATAGATAAGATATTATCTAAATATTCTGTATCAAAATCTTCGTGTGTTGCAAACTCAATATCTATTATCTTTTGTGTTTTTTTACATCCTCTAAGTTGAGTATCAAACTTTTTAAATTCAATTTCTAATAATGGTAAAATCTCATTTGCTATATCTTCATGTACAAGTAAAGTTTCCATTGCACCACAAATACCAACTCTTCTACATTTTGCATTTATTGATACATCTATTGCTTTTTGGATATTGGCATCTTTATCGATATAAGTATGACACAAACCTTTATCGTGTTTTACTACAGGTACTGTTGCATTGTTACTTACAAATTTGATAAGTGCTGCACCACCTCTTGGGATAATTAAATCTACAAACTTATCTTGCTTTATTAGATTTGCTACACCTTCTCTACTACTATCAGGTAAAAGTGAGATTGCACTAATTGGTAAGTCAAAAGTTACCAATACATCTTGCAAAGTTTTAGCTATTATTTTATTTGAAAACTCTGCTTCTTTTCCACCTTTTAAGATACAAATATTTCCACTCTTAAAACATAAGCCCGCTGTATCACTTGTAACATTTGGGCGACTTTCATATATGATACCAATTACACCAATAGGTACAGAAGTTTTTTGAATATTCATACCATTTTCAACAATCCAACCCTCAATAGTACGACCTATTGGCTCTTTTAATGATGCTATATCTTTTAGAGCAGTTGCCATACCTTCTATTCGCTCATTATTTAATAACAATCTATCCATAAGTGCTGAACTTAAATTATTTATTTTTCCTGATTCTATATCTTTATTATTTTCTTCTATGATTATATCTTGGTTATTTACCAATGCATCTGCCATTGAATTTAAAACTTTATTTTTAATCTCACCACTTAAATTTGCGATAATATTACTTGCATCTTTTGCGTCTTTTAGGAATGTTTGCATTATGTACTAGCCCTTTATTTATGATATATACGCGATTATACAATAATATTATTTTAATTCTTATTATTATATAATATAGTATTTAATAAACAAGGTTTTAAAGTGAAAGTTAAATTCATCATATTATTTATTTTTTTATATAGTATATTTTTTTATCTTACTACACAAAGTCGTACTGACAGAATTAATACGGAACTTAACCAACAAATTAAAGATATGAGTATTCACTATGCTGTTACTAAAAGTTATTTTTTAATAGATGCCATAAGTATAAGAGCTAATCTATTATCAAATCAAAAAGTTATATCATTATTTTCACAAGCTGCTAGTGTTACTAAAGAAAAGCAAGATAAAATAAGAAAAGAACTCTATAAGATGCTTCTTCCAATGTATAATAGACTGAAAAAGAGAGGAATTTTACAGGTTCACTTTGTCTTTAAAGATAATATATCTTTTTTAAGAATGCATAAGTACTCTAAATATGGTGATGATTTATCTGATATTCGTTATAGCTTTAAATATGTCAATAAAACAAAAGAGACTGTTGAAGGTTTTGAGCAAGGACGAACAACACATGCTTTTCGATATGTATTTCCTACTTTTGATAAAGATAAAAATCATATAGGGGCATTAGAGGTTTCACTTGCTTCTTATGCATTAAAAGATAAATTAAAAGCAGTTAATAAAATACATTCACATTTTTTAGTTGATAAAAATATATTTAAGTCAAAGATGTGGGGAAGCAAGAATAGTATTCAAGAATATATCCAAAGTTTTGAACATAAAGACTATATGTTTGCAGTTGATAAGAATACAAATATGAAAAATTATCTTACTAGTAAACATAATGTGATGGATCCTTTACGAGAACAAATAGACAGTAATGTTGCACTGCGTAAGCCATTTGCTTTATATGTCCCATTTAATGACACAATTAAAGTAACTACATATCTACCAATTAGGAATATAAAAGATAAAAAAGTAGTAGCTTATTTAGTTACATATACGAATAATAGTAATATTCATAATATTATAAAATATACAACTATTTACAATATAGTTATATTTTTTGGATTATTATTTTTAATGTATTTTATATGTAGAACTCTTAACAATAAGATTGAGTTAGAACTTGAAGTAAAAGTTAAAACACAAGATTTAAATAACTCAAATAATAATCTAGAAAAAAGAATTACCGAAGAGATAGAAAAAAATGAGAAAATACAAAATCAACTTTTTAAATCAGAAAAGATGGCAAGTATGGGAGAGATGATTGGAAATATTGCTCACCAATGGCGACAACCATTATCTGTAATATCAACAGCATCT
This sequence comes from uncultured Geobacteraceae bacterium, assembly GCA_964526315.1. GTDB lineage: Bacteria > Desulfobacterota > Desulfuromonadia > Desulfuromonadales > Geopsychrobacteraceae > Desulfuromusa. Next base: position 7,172 of record CAZGKZ010000018.1, on the reverse strand, counting down.
AGTGGGATGCTTGTTCAAAAAGAATTTGATATTCTTTCTGATGAAGAGTTTACTAAAAATTGTGAAGCTATAAATAGAAATGCACAATATCTATCTAAAACTATTGATGACTTTAAAAATTTCATTAAGAAGGAAAGTGTAAAAGAAAAGTATAGCTTAGAAGATACAATAAATAGCACTCTACAAATTATTGAAGGTACTTTAAAAAATAATGAAATAAAAGTTATTCTAGAGTTAGAAGATGATATAAATATCATTGGATATGGAAATGAATTAACTCAATGTCTTATCAATATTTTCAATAATGCCAAAGATGTATTAGTAGATATTAATAGTGAAGATAGATTTATTTTTATTAAAACAAAGTTAGAAAATGATAAAGCTATTATTTGTATTCAAGATACTGCAGGTGGAATACCTGAAGATATATTACCCAAAATATTTGAACCATATTTTACAACAAAACATCAATCACAAGGTACAGGATTAGGACTTCATATGACATATAATCTTATTGTAGATGGTATGGGTGGAAATATTGTAGCTAAAAATTCTAATATTGATTATAATAGCAAACAATATACTGGTGCTAAGTTTTTAATAACTCTTCCGTTATCTTAAGATATACCTATATTTAAATATCTTCGCATCTTTTTTATCTCATTTAAATCAATATCTTTTACTAAAAAGTCCTTTTCATCATCTAAATAAGTTTCCCCAAATGGACTAACAATACAACTACTTTTTGCCATTTGTTCATTTGCACTATCACTTAATAATACAAAACATTGGTTAGCAACAGCTAGTGCTTGTGATAATACTTCTAAATTTTCTTTTCGTAAAATTCCCCACATAGCAGGAATAAGAACTAAATCAGCCCCTCTAATTTGTTGCCACAAATCAATAAATCTAAGCTCAAAACATATCAAACAAGCTACTTTTAGACCATTTATCTCAACTATTTTAATATCTTCTTTTTTTCCTGCTGTAAAGTATTTTTGCTCATCATTTAAAGCAAATAACTCATATTTGGATTGAGTATGAACAATCTTTCCTTGAGAAAATATAAATAAAGTATTGATATGTTTATCATCTTGCTTTTGAGTTAATGTCAATGATATAGTTTTTTCATAAGACAATTTTTTTAGTACTTCTATAGCCTTATAAGATATCTCTACAGCCTCATCTAATCTATCATAGGCATATCCATTTAAACATAATTCTGGGGCTAAGACAAAGGCATCTTTTGGTGCTTTATTTATTAGACTTATTAATTTATCTAAATTTTTTTGAAAATCATTTGTTGTTTCAAACTGTAATGCTACTAAATTCATATTTTATTCCCTCTCACACATAATTTTATATGGGCAATATAAACAATGAGATACATCATCACAAAGTTTGAAATCCACTATTTTAGTTTTTAGCTCTTCTAATTTTTCATCAAGTAATTCAATCTTCTCATCAAGCATAATCTCACTTTTTATTGTTGATGTACTTAAATCATAATAACCAACTTTCTCACACATTTTATCTCGCTGTGATAAAGCATAAAATTCAAGTTGAAAATCTACACTTTTAGTAAAAGTTTTTGCCGTATCTATCTTTAGATTTGAAGATGTTTTATAGTCAAGTATCTCATACTTTCCTGAAGCAATCTTATCAATTCTATCAATCTTTCCTGTAAGCTTTATACCTTTATATTCAAAGTTAAACTCTTTTTCAACTTCAAAAATTGTGATACCTTGCTCTTCTCGTTGTTTTTCAAAAAGAGTAAACTTTTCTAACTTTTTCTTCCAAACTTCTAGTTCCATTGTAAGATATGGATTCTTATTTTGGTATTTTGATATTTCATTATTTATACTAATAGTATCAAATGTAGTTGAAGACAACTTCTCAAGTATTTTATGAACTATATCTCCTAGCTCAAATCCAGCTGGTTTCAAACTCATTTGATGTTCTTTTATTTTAAGGATATAAGTAAAATAAAACTTTCTTTTACAACTTAGATAACTTTTTAAGGAAGTAGCTGACCATGACCTTTTTGACAAGTCCATAGGAACAATTATATCTTTTTTGTATCTAGCAAATTCTTTTGATTTATATAGTATCTTACTAAAATCATATGCTTGTATATCATCTTTTATATTTGGAAATATTTCATTTATAAATCTACTCTTTGTTGAAGCTTCATCATCAACATAACTTATTGCAATTTTCTTTGCTCCATCAAAAAGATTTTTATAATAGTATTTTTGTAAATCTTCTCTATTTTGTGAAGTTGGAAGTCCAGCAAATTCTTTAACTGCTGTTGATAAAAACTTATCTTTTATACTTCTTTTTGGTATCTTATCATCATTAAAATCAATCACAATAACACCATCAAAACTAACAGCCCTAGTTTCAAGAAGACCAAGAACCGTAATCTTTCCACCATGTGTATCATCAATAGTTATACTATTTAATTTATCTTGAGTTATTTTAAATATATCTTTTAGTGTTATATCTAATTCATTTGTAAAAAATAGTATATCTAACGAGAGTTTTAACTCATTTAGTTTTTCAATTATATGCTCATCATCTTCATAAGATGCTAGATAATTAAATATTTCATCAAATATATCTTTAGAGATTTTTTGTTGCCAGTTTGGTTTTATAATCTCTTCTAAAAACTCTTTATTTATATCAAAGACTTCTATTTTTTCATTATCTTTTGGTTCATGATTTATCAAAAATCTATTGATTGTTGATATTATTTTGATAATCTTATTATTTTTTATACTATTTCCCATAGCAAAATTAAAATATTGTTCTTCGTTAAATAAAGTTAATATCTCATGAAAACTTTCATCAGGTAAGATTACTGCTATATTTGATGGATCAATTTTATCATTAGTTACCATAGTATAAATTTGTTGTTTTATAAATCCAACTTGTAATATTCTTTGACTAATTGAAACTATATTAACATCATAATTATCTTTTTTTATCTGTTCTTTTATCTGAATATCTATAGGAATAATCTTCGAAATATCATCTATTACTTTTAATTCAAATCCACTAAAAATACCCTCATGAAAAATAGTAATTTTTTCAAATTGTCTAATATAATCTTCATTTATTTTATAATAACTTGGCACTAAACTTTGGTCTATATAGTTGTTCTCTTCTAATATTTTATAATAATTCTTTTGTATTTTTTGAAGTATTAAAAGATGATCTAAATATAAAGCATAAGTATCAGCACTATGCAAATCTTCAATAGTTTTAAACTCACTTGCTAATTCATTAAAGAAACGAAATATATATTCACTTTGTTTTAAAAATGAACTAAAATCAGAGTTAATACCTAATGCTTCAACATCACAGTTTTGAATTGCTTTTTGCAAATATATAATTTTTAATTCTGGTAAAATTTGCTTCTTTTCTGGTGTATATATTGTTCTTTGAAAGAAATCACCTATTGAAATAGCCTTTGGAAGAAAAGTATTTATATCTTCTAATCCACTGATATATCCTCTTATTGCTCGACTTGTAGGAAATACTAATAGTTCTTTATTATTCATCAATATCTACTTAAAATTGAACTGTACTTTTAACTTTTTTAATATCTTTACTCTTAATATCTATTTGAGGTATATTTGACATTGGTGTAAAATATTCTTGTTTACCATTAACATTACTTGTAAATACTTCTTTAGGTATATCAAATTCTCTTTTTATTTCAGGATGTAACTTTAGCCATCTTTTATAAAAAAACTTAAATACAGGGGATGCAGTTCTTCCACCTGTTTCTGTTCTTCTCATAGGTGAATTATCATCATTTCCATACCAAACAATAGTTTGTAAAGATGGTGTATATCCACAAAACCAAGCATCAACATTATTATTTGTAGTACCAGTTTTTCCTGCTATATCTAGTCCTTTTATTTTTGCACCTCGTCCAGTACCTCTTTGCACTACACTATGTAAAATTGATGTCATTAGATATGTTTGTGCTGGAGTTGTTATATATTTTTCCTCTGGCTCAAAATTTATTGTTTGATCATTTCTATCTGTAATACTTGTAATTATATATGGCTTTACTTGTATTCCTGCATTTGAAAAAATTGTATACTGTTCACTTAAGTCAAAAAGAGAAATACCATAACTACCAAGTGTAATAGATAAATCATATGGTAAATTTTTAAATCCATAATAGCTTAATTTTTTATGCAAAATATCTATACCTATTTCATTTACAAGATTAATTGTTGCCAAGTTTCTTGAGTGAACTAAAGATTCTCGTAATGTAATTAAACCCTTAAAATCTTTTTCATAATTTCTTGGTTGCCATTTCTTTGCCTCATTCTTTGCATCTTTATATGTATATGTTCTACTAATATCTATAAGATTTGTAGCAGTTGAATATCCAAGATTTAATGCAACTTGATATAAGAATGGTTTTGCAGCACTACCTGGTTGTCTTAAACTTTGTGTTGCTCTATTAAATGAAGACTTTTTATAATCAACTCCACCAACTACAGTTAAGATTTTACCAGTATTATTTTCTAATACCATCATAGCACCATTTAAAGTAGTAGTTGTACTTTTATTTGTATCTAAATATATATCTCTTTCTTTAACTTTATTGTAACCAAATAGTAAAGCTTCTTTAGCTATTTGTTGTGCTTTTAAATCTACTGTTAAATATATTTTATATCCACCAGTTTTTAAATCTTCTATTTGTCCAGAAAGCTCTTTTTTAATTATATCTACAATATATGGTGCTTTATTTTTACTAAGTGTATCATCATATACTATTGGTATATAATTAATAGATTGTGTAAATTGTTCTTTATTTATCCAACCTAGTTTATGCATTCTGCGTATAACTTGATTTGCTCTACCTAGTGCAAATTTTAAATTTCTTGTTGGATTATAAAAACTTGGAGCTTTAGGAAGACCTACAAGCATTGCTATCTCTTTTAAATGAAGCTCACCTAATTCCTTATGAAAATAACCTAGTGATGCAGTTTTTATACCATAATATCCATGACCAAAATATACATGATTTAAATATCTTTGTATAATTTCTTCTTTAGTAAGTAAACTTTCAAGTCTAAATGATAACAATACTTCTTTAATTTTTCTTATTATCTTTTTATCTCTTGTTAATGCCATTGTTTTAATCAACTGTTGAGTTATAGTACTTGCACCCTCAACTAATTTCATAGCTTTAATATCTTTAATTATAGCTCTACTTATAGCTTCTGTATTTATCCCTGAATGTTCAAAATATTGTGTATCTTCAATAGCTACTAATGCCTCAATAACTCGAGGAGGTATCTCTTTAAATTCAGTATAAAATCTATGTTCTTCTTTAAATAAGTTAGCTATTTTTATACCATTTTTATCAAATATTTCTGTTGTAAGTCTAGGTTTATAGTCAACTATTTTTTCAATATCAAATCTAATTTGAGAATATAAAAATATTAGCCAAATAAATATACCAATACCTATAAGACCAATTAATATTAATAATTTTTTTATCATTTTTGAAACTCTCTATTATTAAATCCACTTAAAATTAGTTGTTTTGTATAATCTTCTTGTGGATTATTTAAAATATCAACTGTATTATTAGTTTCTACAATTTTACCATCTTTTAGTATAATAGTTGTTTGACAAATATCTTTTATTGCAAATATATCATGAGTAACAAATAAAATTAATATATTTAAATCTTTTTCTAATGATTTAAATAATTTTAAAATAATATTTTTACTTTTTGTATCTAGTGCAGTAGTTGGTTCATCAAGTAATAACAACTTTGGATTTGTACTCAATGCAATAGCAATTACTACTCTTTGAAGTTGTCCTCCACTTAATTGACTAGGAAATCTATCTAAAATCCAGTTCTCCAAACCAACTAAAGACATAACTTCTAATTTCTTCTGTTCATCGCAAAAAAATTGCTTATCAATCTTTGTTAATGGACTTAATGAAGTAAAGGGATTTTGAGGTATAAAACCTATATTTTTTTTAGTTAATTCAAAACTACTATCATAATTAAAAGAGATTGAAAGATTCTTAGGAATCATACCTAAAATTGATTTTAAAGTTAAAGATTTTCCACTTCCACTTTGCCCAATTAATGCAGTAGATGTTGTGATACTAAATGAGATATTTACTAGTGTAGTATCTTGATTTATAATTTTAAGTTGATTTATATTTAAATTCTGACTTTTCATTTTATATTATACTATAAAGCATAAAAAAAAGACATAAAAAAAACTCTTAAAAGTTGGCAGCGACCTACGTTTCCACCAGGGAACCCGGCAGTATTATCGGCGATGAAGAGCTTGACTACCAGGTTCGAAATGGAACTGGGTATTACCTCTTCTCTATAACCACCAACATTTAAAAGTTTAAATATTGATAAAAATAAGATTGTTAATAGTCTTTAAAATTATTGTTGACACAATTTGATATACATTAAGTATAAATTACACTTAATAAGATAGTAGCTTTTAGAATAAAAAAAATAAGCCAAACGATCTATTAGTACTAGTCAGCTAAATACATTACTGTACTTACACACCTAGCCTATCAACCAGCTAGTCTTGCTGGGATCTTCAGGGAAAGTTCATCTTGGAGTTGGCTTCGAGCTTAGATGCTTTCAGCTCTTATCTCATCCGTACGTAGCTACCCAACGATGCTCTTGGCAGAACAATTGGTACACTAGTGGTACGTTCACCCCGGTCCTCTCGTACTAGGGGCAAATCTCCTCAACTTTCCTACGCCCACGGAAGATAGGGACCGAACTGTCTCACGACGTTCTGAACCCAGCTCGCGTACCGCTTTAAATGGCGAACAGCCATACCCTTGGGACCTGCTTCAGCCCCAGGATGCGATGAGCCGACATCGAGGTGCCAAACCTCCCCGTCGATGTGAGCTCTTGGGGGAGATCAGCCTGTTATCCCCGGCGTACCTTTTATCCTTTGAGCGATGGCCCTTCCATACAGAACCACCGGATCACTATGACCGACTTTCGTCTCTGCTTGACATGTACGTCTCACAGTCAGGCTGGCTTGTGCCATTATACTCAACAACCGATTTCCATCCGGTTTGAGCCAACCTTTGTAAGCCTCCGTTACTCTTTAGGAGGCGACCGCCCCAGTCAAACTACC
>CAZGKZ010000017.1:0-12628 GCA_964526315.1 uncultured Geobacteraceae bacterium | reverse complement strand
CAGAGAACCTCAAGTTTTTGCTGACTGCCATCGGTTCTGGTAATTGTTAAGGTGAGGTGCTGTTTTGACTGTAGCCCGGTAATTTCCGGCACACTGAGAGTTTCGCTCCCATCCAGACCCAAGCTCTCTGCTGAATCTCCATCCAGAAACTGCAATGGTAAAATTCCCATCCCCACCAGGTTAGAACGGTGAATCCGCTCATAACTTTGTGTCAGAACCGCTTTCACCCCAAGCAGCAGGGTTCCCTTGGCCGCCCAATCACGGCTGGAACCAGTTCCATACTCTTTGCCGGCAACCACGACCAACGGTTTCTCCTCTGCCAGATAAAGACGGGATGCGGCAAAAATACTCATCTCCTTGCCATCTGGCAGATGCTTTGTCACTCCACCTTCGGTTCCCGGAACCATTTTGTTGCGTAAGCGAATATTGGCAAAGGTGCCGCGCATCATCACTTCATGATTACCGCGCCGTGAGCCATAGGAATTGAAATCCTCCTCTGCGATCCCATGGTCACGGAGATATTGCCCGGCTGGACTGGTTGCCTTAATTGCCCCGGCCGGAGAAATATGATCGGTGGTAATTGAGTCACCCAGTAAAGCAAGCATCTGTGCCTGCTCGAACCCGGGATAGGTTTTGGTGATCTGTAACTGATCGAAAAAGGAGGGGCGCCGAATGTAAGTTGAGTCAGCCTCCCAGGTATAGGTTAAACCGTCTGGAATAGGCAGTGATTGCCAACTTTCATCGCCACTGAAGACTTCTGCATACTCCTTGCGGAACATCTGCGCATTCACCAGTGCCACCATCTCTGCAACTTCAGCATTACTCGGCCAGATATCCTTGAGAAAGACCGGTTGTCCGGAACTATCTTGACCGAGGGGTTCGTTGGTCAGATCAATCCGGGTGGTTCCGGCCAGAGCAAAAGCGACAACCAACGGTGGGGATGCCAGCCAGTTTGCTTTGGTCTGGGGATGGATCCGCCCCTCAAAGTTACGGTTTCCGGAGAGAACTGAACAGACCGTCACATCTCCCGCGTCAATCGCCTCAGTAATCGGGCCACTCAAAGGGCCGGAGTTGCCAATGCAAGTGGTGCAGCCATAACCGATAATATTGAATCCGAGCCGGTCCAGATAACTCTGCAGCCCGGCTTTCGCCAGATAATCGGTGACAACTTTAGAGCCCGGAGCCAGAGAAGTTTTGACCCACGGTTTTTGCACCAATCCCTTTTCCACCGCCTTTTTTGCCACCAGCCCAGCGGCCATCATCACCGCTGGATTGGAGGTATTGGTGCAGGAGGTAATCGCGGCAATCACTACATCACCATGATTTAACTGCTCGGTACTCCCAGAGATTGGGGTCCCTTGATCCCAACCTGTTTCAGGAAAAACCTTTTCTGTTGCGGTCCGCATTGTTGTCAACAAAACTCGATCCTGAGGACGTTTCGGCCCAGCCAGGCTCGGTTGCACCGTTGCCATGTCGAGTTCTAAAACGGCACTATAGTTTGCATCCGGAAGCTCATCACTGCGCCATAAACCCTGCTCTTTACAATAGTTTTCAACCAGTGCCACGGTTTCCTCACTGCGGCCTGAAAGAGTCAGGTAATCGAGAGTGATCTGATCGATGGGGAAAAATCCGCAGGTTGCCCCATATTCCGGTGCCATATTGGCAATCGTTGCCCGGTCAGCAAGAGGTAATTGGGCAAGACCAGCACCAAAAAATTCAACAAACTTACCCACCACCCCTTGGGCACGCAACATCTCGGTAACCGTCAAAACCAGATCAGTTGCGGTAATCCCTTCACCGAGAGATCCCGTCAGACGGAAACCAACCACCTCGGGAATCAGCATAGAGATTGGCTGGCCCAACATCGCGGCTTCTGCTTCTATCCCGCCAACTCCCCAGCCGAGAACCCCTAGACCATTGATCATTGTGGTGTGACTGTCAGTTCCTACCAGAGTATCGGGATAAGCCCAGGTTTCTCCATCGATCTCCTGATTCCAGACCCCCTGAGCCAGATATTCAAGGTTGACCTGATGACAAATTCCGGTCCCCGGCGGGACTACGCGGAAGTTATCAAATGCCTTTTGCCCCCAGCGTAAAAAAGTGTACCGCTCCCGGTTCCGTTCCATCTCTTTTTTAACATTGTCACTCAATGCTGAACTATCGCCAAAGTGGTCAACCATCACCGAGTGATCGATCACCAGATCAACCGGAATCTGTGGATTGATCTTGGCCGGATCTCCACCATCTCGAGCAACCGCATCGCGCATCGCCGCAAGATCAACAATCGCCGGGACACCGGTAAAGTCCTGCATCAAAACCCGCGCCGGGCTATAGGAAATTTCTGCCGCCTGAGTCTGTTGTGGTTGCCAGCTTGCCACAGCAACAATATCCTCCCGCTTAACTGAATCACCATCCTCTTTACGCAACAGGTTTTCCAACAGGACTTTGATGGTAAAGGGGAGTTCTGCCACTCCGCTGAGACCGGCCTCAGAAGCAGCTTTAAGACTATAGTATCGGTATTGTTTTCCACCACTCTGGAGTGTTCTTACACTATTAAACGAGTTTTGACTCATCCCTGACCTCCATTAATAAGGTTATTTCGATATCAGTCTACTTTAAGCTTTTTACTCATGAAAATATCTCTTGAACGGTCATGATACACTTTCCCCCCGAAGTGCGTCAAAAATATGCTCGGGCAGAACAGATAGCCCATGAACTATCACCGGTTCAGCATTATTTTTTTAAACAGCGACTGGAATCCTGGGTATTTTACCGTGGAATATCACTATCTCATTATAAAATAACATTGTTTTTAAATTTTGCCTGTGCTAGAAGCGAGTTTATCGTGTCTCGGTTACCCTCGTAAAACGTAAAAGGAGTTACAGCATGGCTGAAGGAACAGTAAAATGGTTTAACGATTCTAAAGGTTTTGGTTTTATTGAGCAGGACGATGGTCCAGATGTCTTTGTTCACTTTTCAGCGATCCAATCAGAAGGTTTTAAATCCCTGGCTGAAGGAGATCGTGTTACTTTTGATGTAATCCAGGGAGATAAAGGTCCGCAATCCGCGAATGTAATGAAAGCTTAAATTTGATCTTTACTGGCAGGTTTAACTGCTAATAATAGTATCTTTGAGGGTAAACCAAAAAAACTTCGCAACTTAATTAGTTGCGAAGTTTTTTATTTGCCAGCAATCAATGGGATTTATCGACCCCCCGGCGGGGACAAAGTTCTATAACAGGACAACAGCTGCAATGAGGAATAGGAGCCTTACAGCAGGCACGACCGTGCGCAATTAAAGTATGGCTCGATTGTGTCCATTTGCTTTCTGGAAATAATCCACTTAATTCTTTTTCAATCTGCTCTGGATTATCTGCTCTGGTCCAGTCAAAACGACGGGACAGACGCTTGACATGCGTGTCAACGACCATCCCTGGAATCTGGTAGGCATTCCCTAAAACGACATTGGCTGTTTTACGGCCAACTCCACTTAAAGCGACCAATGCGTCCAGATCTGCAGGAACCTTACCTTGATGGCGAACTAAAATCTGATTGGCACAACTAATCAGATTTTTTGCTTTGTTTCGAAAAAACCCCGTGGAACGGATAATCTCTTCGACTTGCTCTTGACTGGCAGCTGCAAGCTGTTCCGGGCCGGGTAAAAGTTTAAACAGTGTCGCAGTTACAATATTAACCCGCTTGTCGGTACATTGAGCCGAAAGGATCGTTGCTACCAGCAGCTGCCACGGGTTTTGGTAGAGCAGGGCGCAATGAGCCTCGGGATAAACATCTTCCAACGCCAGCAATAATTGCAATGCTTTGTCTGTTTTTTTCATATCTCTATTTTGGCAGCAGAATGCATAACTTATCCACAGACGGGATCTGGCTGTTTTGCAGCAACCGGAATAAGTTTTTTGATTCTAAGAACCTCTCGAGTCTCACTGGTTTCAACAGTGAGAACCAGCGGCAGGTGAGAAGAGGCCTTGCGGGCTTCCGTCGTCATAATCACGTTACCGGCCAATGCTTTGATCGGTCCGCGAAAATAGACCCGGTCACGCCCCCAAAGAGGAAGTTTACTGGGAAAATTGGCCCGCCAAATCGGAAAGTTGGCCCGCTTAAGATGGTCGTTCAATGGGATTTGACCACTTCCCCATAAAGGCAAACCAAAATCACCACAAATAATCGTGGCACAGGTGAGAGAGGGGGTATCCAGCAGTTGGTCTCCCATCAGGAGTTTAACCTGCTCACGCCGCTGGCGAAAGTTCCAAGAGAGGATCAGATTGAATAGATGAACTCTTTCGTCACCATATTCCAGATCAGCCAAAACACACTGACCACCATAACCTAATGACTGTTCGCGAATATGGTGGAGGGGGTAGCGGGAGAGAAAAGCACACCCACCTTCCGTATTAGAACCATAGAGATCAAGTCCAACCCGATCGGCCAATTGTTCAACGGAACTTATTCCGATCGGAGAACCAATCTTCTGCAACATCACCAATTCAGGTTGTTGGGCACGAATAACTGCAGCACAAAGCTCGGGTGCAACCTCTCCAGCAGCATTTCTGGAACCATTGATATGATAACTCATGATCCGGAACGTCGCCATACTTGCCCCTATAGATTAATCGATGAACTTTCGTTGCTTAAAGCCGACGAACCGACTCAATAATAACCTGCGGTTCTGGATAGTTCCGGAACAAAGAGCTCTTTGCTATCGTTTTAATTTTACCTATTTTATCCACCACATCCATCCCGGAGATCACTTGTCCAAAAACAGCATAGCCAAACCCCCTCGGTGTGGTGCCATGATGATCAAGGGAATTATTATCAACCAGATTGATAAAAAATTGACTGGTTGCACTATCCACAGCATTGGTTCGAGCCATAGAAATAGACCCTCTACGATTGTTCAGACCATTTGCCGCTTCATTCGGAATTGGATCGAGAGTCTCTTTCCGTTTTTCGTTCTGGTCATAGCCACCACCCTGAATCATAAAGTTGCCAATGATCCGATGAAAGATAGTTCCGTCATAAAATTTCTGATCAACATAGGTCAAAAAGTTAGTGACTGTCTGGGGAGCTTTTTCTTCATTCAATTCAATTTGTATCACCCCCAGATTAGTTTTCATTTCGACGATTGGCCCAGCATAAGCGACCCCCGCCAATAACAGCAAACTCATCGCCAACAATAACTGTTTCATTTTGACTCCTTAAATTGTCTCTGCTCGTAAATCACGTAACATCAAGTCAGTAACCGCCTGACGGGGGGATTTATTCTGGTAAAGAATTAAATACATCTGCTCAATAATTGGCACATCAACCCCCAACTTTTTTGCTAACTGATAGGCCGATAAAGTTGTTTTAACCCCCTCGGCGACCATCTGCATACCAGCCAGAATCTCATCGAGGCTGCGCCCTTTACCCAACTCAATCCCGACACTGCGGTTCCGCGACAGATCACCGGTACAGGTGAGAACCAGATCCCCCATCCCCGCCAATCCGGCAAAAGTTTCTGCTGACCCACCAAGTTTTATCCCCAACCGGGTCATTTCAGCCAGCCCACGGGTAATTAATGCGGCACGGGTATTGTGCCCGAAACCGAGACCATCAGCAACTCCAGCGGCCAGAGCAATAACATTCTTCATCGCTCCCCCCAACTCAACACCAATAATATCGTCATGAGTATAAACACGAAATGTCTCGGTACTGAATATTTTTTGAATTTCTTCCGCCACAGCCAACTCTTTAGCCGCTGCAACAACCGCTGTCGGCATCCCCGAGCTCACCTCTTTGGCAAAGGAGGGGCCAGAAAGAAAACCAAGCTGCCGATGCATTGACTGTGGGAGCAGCTCTTCAAAAACTTGCGACAACAGCATCAAACTCTCATTTTCAATCCCCTTGGACGCGGAAACAATCAGAGCCTGTGGTAATAAATCAGGGAGTGCTTGCGCTAAGACCTGACGGGTCACCTGTGAAGGGGTCACAAATAGAAGCAGTTGTTTTTCAGCAACTGCAGTAGTTAAATCGCTGGTCGTCTGTAAATTATCTGCGAGTTTTATTCCAGGAAGGTAAAGATCATTGATTTGTGACTGCTGGATGCGCTCAGCCAGGTCCTCTTCATAACACCAAAGGGTGACCGGATACCCCTTTTTGGCCAACAGGTTTGCTAACGTGGTTCCCCAACTTCCGGCACCAATAACAGCAATTTTTGTTTCCATCTTATTGAGCCCCCGTTTTCTCTGCAATCCGCTGCTCTAAATGGTCGATCTTTTTTTGTAGCAATTGTGAATCTGAAAACCCCTCTATCTGCTGGTAACTTAGTAGTGCCTCCTCTAGTTTTCCCTGTTCCTCCAGCAGTTTTGCCAAATTGAACCGGGCCTGAAGCCGATAACTGCTACCGGGGTATTGATCGATCAAGGATTGCCAGTCCTGTTGTGCTGCAGTTATACGCCCCTCAAGAAGCAACATCCCCCCCTTGCGATATAATACCTCGGGAGCCAGCGGAGTGTCGGGAAATTTTTCCAGAAGTATTTCCAACTCGATCCTTGCCTGAGGATAATTTTTGAGCCGGAAATAACAATCTGCTATTTCATAATAATATTGATCGAGTTGACCGGTGTTTAAATCCAATAGTCGCTGGTAAAATTCTATCGCTCGGGAATCGTCTTTCAAGGTGTACTTAACAATCGCTGCAGCCTCTTCGCGAGCCGGTAAAACCAGTGGACTGTCGGGGTAATCGTATTCAAGCTGCAGATAGCTGAGTAGCGCCCGTTGGCCATCCCGATGATTGTACTGCCATATTTTTCCACTTCTTAACAGTGCCTCGGCGGCCTCTGGTGCATGGGGATAGTGTTGATAAATATCCCGATAGCTCTTTTCAGCAGCCTCTATGTTACCTAGGCTCTCCTGTTTAACCCCCAAGGAGAACAAGCGCTGTGGAGCCGTAAGTTGCTGCTGTCGATAACCGTAAAACAGGGCGACTATCGATGCAGAAAGAACCAGAACAACGATAAGCCAGAGCTTGAACCTAGATTTCTTCGGTCGGGCTTCCTGTTGTATCTCCTTCTTCAATTGCTTCTTCAGGCGCTGCAAGCCCATCGGAGGTATCCTTCTCTGCTAGTTTTGCAACCGAAACAATCAGTTCATCATCTTCCAGAACCATCATCCGTACCCCTTGAGTATTCCGCCCAATGGCTCGGATGTTTCGTACTTTGGTCCGCAATAACTTACCACGATTGGTGATAAACATCAGATCGGATTCATCATCCACCATTCTGATTGCAACGACATGACCATTACGTTCACTGGTTTTGATGGTGATAATCCCCTTACCACCTCGACTTTGGACCCGATATTCACCAATATCGGTCCGCTTACCAAAACCATTCTCCGTCACTGTGACTAAAGCTAAAGCGGTGTTAGCGGAAACAGACTGAAGTCCGACCACTTCATCATCATCCACCAGAGTTATACCCCGTACCCCGCGAGACGGTCGGCCGACAGAACGGACATCGCTTTCCGGGAAACGGATTGATTTACCATTGCGACTAGCCAGTAGCAGATCACGTTCACCATCCGTCAAACGGGCCTCAATCAGACGATCACCCTCATCAATCGACAGTGCAATAATTCCCCCGGTTCGCGGATGAGAATAAGCCATCAGTTCGGTTTTTTTGATAATTCCTCGAGCTGTTGCAGTCACAATATATTGATCTTTTTCAAAACTGCTGACCGGTAGTATTGTCATCACCTGTTCATTGGCTGCCAACTGCAACAAGTTGACAATAGCCTTGCCCCGAGAAGCTCGTCCCCCCTGTGGAATCTCGTGAACCTTTAACCAATAAACTTTTCCCAAATCGGTAAAAATGAGAACATAGGCATGAGTTGAGGCAATAAACAGATTTTCAACAAAATCCTCTTCTTTCGGTTTGATCCCCGTCTTACCTTTACCCCCCCGGCGCTGCGCCCGATACAGAGACACGGCATTGCGCTTGATATAGCCACCATGGGTCACTGTAACGACCATATCTTCCTCGACAATCATATCTTCCAGGGTCAAATCGGCGCTGCGATCAAGAATTTCGGTCCGCCGTGGATTGGCAAATTTAGCCTTCAGCTCAATCAATTCCCCTTTAATAATCTTGAAAATTTCTACCTCACTGGCAAGAATTTCCTTCAACCGATTTATCTGTACCAGAAGCTGGTTCAGTTCCTCAATGATTTTGCCGCGTTCTAAACCGGTCAGTCGATGCAAACGCATATCAAGAATAGCCTGCGCCTGAATAACCGAGAAAGAGAAGCTTTCTATCAGCCCCAGCTTGGCTTCTGCCGGAGTCGCACTACTTTTAATGATTTTAATAATCGCGTCCAGATTCTCCAGAGCCAGTTTTAAACCCTGTAAAATATGGGCCCTTGCTTCGGCTTTTTTGAGCTCAAAAACACACCGGCGAGTCACAATTTCACGGCGGTGATCAATAAAGAAACCAAGCACTTCACGTAAATTGAGGACCTTTGGTTGTCCAGCAACAATCGCCAACATGATGATACCGAAAGAACTCTGCATGACGGTCATTTTATAGAGCTGATTTAGAATCACTCCCGGGATCATATCCCGCTTCAATTCAATAACGACCCGCATTCCGTCACGATCCGATTCATCACGAAGATCAGAGATTCCTTCAATTTTTTTGTTTTTGACCAGATCAGCAATTTTTTCGATCAGACGAGCCTTGTTAACCTGATAGGGAAGTTCAGTAATAATAATAGCTTCTCGACCACTGCGCCGATCAATCTCAACCAGAGCCCGAGCACGCATCTGCACAATGCCGCGCCCATTTCTGTAGGCTTCGTAAATTCCCTCCTTACCGTTGATGAAACCGGCAGTGGGAAAGTCAGGTCCGGGGATTTTTTCAATCAGCTCATCAATACTGATACGGGGATCTTCGATTAAAGCAATCAACCCGTCAATCACCTCGCCCAGATTGTGGGGTGGTATTTTTGTTGCCATCCCAACGGCGATCCCCTCAGAACCATTGACCAGAAGATTTGGATATTTACAGGGAAGAACTAACGGTTCTTCCAGGGAATCATCATAGTTTGGACCAAAATCAACCGTTTCCTTATCGATATCATTCAATAATTCATGGGCCAGTTTGTCCATTCTAATTTCGGTATAACGCATTGCCGCAGCAGAGTCGCCATCGACAGAACCGAAATTGCCCTGACCATCAACCAGAGGGTGACGCATAGAAAAATCCTGCGCCATCCGGACAATCGAATCATAGACAGCAGTATCACCGTGGGGATGATATTTACCGATGACATCACCGACAACCCGGGCCGATTTTTTATAGGGCTTATTAAAATCGTTATTGAGATCATGCATAGCGAATAAAATCCGCCGGTGAACCGGTTTAAGTCCGTCACGCACATCGGGGAGTGCCCGACCAACAATAACGCTCATGGCATAATCCATATAGGATTTGCGCATTTCATCAACAATATTAACTGTAACTTTGTTCTGCTCTGACAACATCTAATTCCTCCAAACTTCCAAGTAGGAAGTCGCTTTTTTTATTGATCAAACATCCAGATTGGCAACATTTAAAGCATTCTGCTCAATAAACTCACGGCGGGGTTCGACCTGATCACCCATCAGAACAGTAAATATTTCATCAGCGCGTACCGCATCTTCAATCGTAACCTGCAACAGAACCCGTTTCTCCGGATCCATTGTTGTCTCCCAAAGCTGATCCGGATTCATTTCACCCAAACCTTTATAGCGCTGAATATACTGCCCTTTTTTCGCTCGTGCCAGGAATGTATCCAACAACTCCTGGCGACTTGAAATTTCAACATCCTCTTTTCCATCAGTGATCATAATAGCCAAATCATGCTGACAGATAGTTTCAATCTGTCGATAGGATTGCAGCAATAATTTATACTCGTGAGATGAGAGAATTTCGACAGTCTGGCGATCTATCCGTGCATGTAAATTACCAAAGTTTACCAGGATTCGATCGGGATTTTCTAACACCTCAAATTTAGCTTTTGGCTCCTGTTGGCGGAGTTGTTCGGCGAGAGGTTCCAGGTTGGCATTATCAGCAAAACCGTTGCGTATTTTCCCCTGCAAAAATATTTTCAATATCTCACCAGGGACACCACGATTAACAATTTTTTCAAAATGTTGATTGTAGTTAATAATGCTTTTCAGTGTGGGGATAATCTGTTTACCACGGAGAACTTTCTTACCCTTCTCCATCTCCAGAACAACCCCCTCAGTTCCCGTATCGAGAAGATATTCCAATAAACTTTCATCATCTTTTAAATAGAGTTCACGCTTACCACGTTTTGCCTTATAAAGGGGTGGTTGAGCAATATAAAGATGACCCCTTTCAACAATTTCCGGCATCTGTCTGAAAAAGAAAGTGAGCAATAAGGTCCGTATATGTGAACCGTCCACGTCAGCATCAGTCATAATAATAACCCGATGATAGCGCAACTTTGCTATATCAAAATCATCCTTGCCAATGCCGGTCCCCATCGCCGTAATCAATGTACGAATCTCATTTGATGTCAGGAGCTTATCAAAACGAGCCTTTTCGACATTCAAGATTTTACCTTTGAGGGGTAAAATTGCCTGGTAGCGTCGTTCCCGACCCTGTTTTGCACTTCCTCCAGCGGAATCGCCCTCGACTAGATATATTTCACAAAGGGCCGGATCTTTTTCCTGACAATCTGCCAACTTTCCTGGGAGGGAGAGCCCCTCAAGAGCCCCCTTACGGCGGGTTAGATCACGAGCCTTTCGTGCTGCTTCCCGAGCCCTGGCTGCCTCAATCCCCTTTTCCAGAATTTTTTTAGCAACCTGGGGATTCTCTTCCAAAAAAGTAGCCAATTGGTCATTCATCAAGGTTTCCACATACCCCTTAACTTCTGAATTTCCCAATTTTGTCTTGGTTTGCCCCTCAAACTGTGGATCTGATAACTTAACCGAGATAACCGCAGCAATTCCCTCCCGCATATCATCGCCAGAAATCGCTACCTTGATATTTTTCAACAAATTATTTGCAGCAGCGTAGGTGTTCATGGTTCTGGTGAGAGCGCCACGAAAACCACTGAGATGGGTTCCACCTTCATGAGTATTGATATTGTTTGCAAACGAGAATATTTTTTCGTCGTAACCATCATTATATTGGATCGCTATCTCAATTTCCGCCCCCCCTTTTTCACCATGGAAATAGATTGGCTCAGGGTGCAGTGGGCTTTTTGCACGATTTAGATATTCAACAAAGGAACGAATTCCCCCCTCATAGAGAAATTCATATTTTTTTTCTGTTCTAGCATCAGAAATATTGATTTTTACCCCTGCATTTAAAAATGCAAGTTCCCGTAACCGCTGCGCTAAAGTGGAAAAAGAAAAATCAGATGAGTCAAATATTTCACTATCTGGCCAGAAAGTAATTTTGGTACCACGCTTAATTGTTTCACCATCAACGCGGAGTGGTTCTAGAGGAACCCCTCTTTCATAACTTTGACAATGAACCCTCCCGTCTCTCCTTATTTCTAAATCGAGTCGACTGGATAGTGCATTAACAACCGATACACCAACACCATGAAGACCGCCCGAAACCTTGTAAGCTCCATCACCATCATCATCAAATTTACCACCAGCATGCAATACCGTCATAACAACTTCAGCAGCTGACTTATTCTGCTTTTCATGCATATCAACAGGAATACCGCGACCATTATCTTCAACCGTTACGGAATTATCTTCGTGAATAATAACAATTATTTCATCACAATAACCGGCTAAAGCCTCATCAATAGCATTATCAACCACCTCATAAACAAGATGATGAAGACCGTTAACGGATGTTGAACCAATGTACATGGCGGGTCTTTTTCTTACCGCCTCTAAACCCTCTAAAACCTGGATGCTTTCAGCTCCATAACTTTTTTGTTCTGACATAATTAACCTTAATTGGATATAAATTCTGAAAAATGACCATCTACTACTTCAAATATTGTTGTTTTATCTTTATTTATTTCTGGAATATCCATCGTTGTAATGAATACCTGTCCAGAATTGTTTAATATTCGGTTAAAGATATTAGTTTTTCTGTATGAATCAAGCTCACTCCCCATATCATCAAATAAAAGGATCGGGTAATATCCATAATTATCATTATAATCTAAAAGTTGAGCTTGTTTATAATTAAGAAGTAAAGACCTCTTTTGACCTTCTGACGAGTACATATTTATATTATTATTATTGATTGAAAATATGAAATCATCTATATGAGGACCCGTTAGGGTAAAACCATATTTTTTTTCTTTGTTTTCGTTTATTTTAAATTTTTTAAATAATTTATCCGTTATTTCTTCTTTATTATTATAACCGTTATATTTAATTGAATAGTTTTCTTTATTGTTATTTGATTTATTAATAATATTAAAATATATATTTATTCTTTCTATATAATTTATTCTTTCAGTAATTATTAATCCTGCATATTCAACTAATTGTTCTTTCCAAATGTCGTTACTATTATCATTAGATTTTAAAAAAATATTTCTTTGTTTTAAACATTTTTTATATTTTTTATAAATATTTATATAATTAT
>CAZGKZ010000016.1:0-13053 GCA_964526315.1 uncultured Geobacteraceae bacterium | reverse complement strand
CCGAGTCGTTTGATGTTGATCAAAATACGGGAGAGGTTTTGGGAGTGAAAATTCATTTTGAGAATAATCGGCATGACTAAGTGATTCAGGACCATAGTCGCCGTTGTGACCGAGGTCACCATGACCATCCCAGCTGAGGCTGATATCCCTCCAACGAAAACCAGCAGAGCCAGCCAGGGGTGTCCGGCAGAGAGGGGGAGAGTTAAAACGAAATAGTCGGCTTGAGAGGTATCTCCACCATTAAGTATCAGTCCACCAAGGGCAATCGGGAGAACGAACAAGTTTATGAGAAACAGATAGGCTGGGAACTTCCACATTGCCGATTTAATATGTTGTTCATCGGTATTTTCGGTAATCATGATGTGAAATTGGCGAGGGAGAAACATGACTGCCATCATTGACAGGACAATCAATGTAAACCATTTAATGTAAGGCGTTTGAGATGTCCCAAGGAGAAGTAGGTCTGCCCGCTCAGGAAATTGTTCTGAAAATCGTTGAAAAATATCAATAAAGCCATCAAACAAGCCGTAGGTTACAAAAATTCCGACAGCAAGAAAAGCAACTAACTTCACGATTGATTCAAAGGCAACTGCTACAACTAAACCTTCGTGTTTCTCTGATGAATCGAGGGTTCTGGCCCCAAATAACATGCCAAATAGTGCCAGCACCAGGGCGACAAAAAAAGCAATGTCAATACTGCCGGGGAGGTAGCTTCCTAACCCATTATTCTGGCTCGTTAATGGCATTGTCAGGATGCTTAAGGTTTGAGCAATCGCTTTCAGCTGCAGGGCAATGTAGGGGGTGATGCCAAAGACTGCAAACAGGGTAACAATTGCACCCAGAATAGTGGACCGGTCATAGCGACTGGAAAGAAAGTCGGCAATGCTGGTGATATTTTGTTGTTTGCTGATCAGCAACATTTTCCGCAGTAAAAACCACCAAGTAAAAGCGATCAGAGTTGGGCCTAAGTAGATAGGTAAAAAATCCAGCCCACTGGTTGCTGCTTTCCCAACACTGCCGTAAAATGTCCAACTGGTGCAATAGACAGCCAGTGACAATGAGTAAATATGTGAATTTTTCAGCAGGCAGTGGCCGGTCTTACGACATTTTTCGGCATAGCAGGCCACTAGAAATAACAGGGCGAAATAGCCAAAGGAAACTAACAGGACCATTTTTGTTGAGATAACCGACATGAAGAGGATGGTCTTTGCCGCAATCATGGTTCGCTTTTATCCTCTGATACCGCGGAACTATTTTGCGAACCTTTGCCTATGAAATGGACAAAGTACCAGATAACACCGATTGAGAATGGCCATCCGATAAAGAAATAGAGGACCAGTTTGGGCAGGCCAAAAATCGATTGTGTTGAGTCGAAAATATGGATAAAGGGGAAATTGATCATGATCAAGCCAAGAATCAGACAGAGAATCCACGCTTCTCTGATTAAATTTCCTTGTGATTCTTTCATCAGCAGACCTTTTCCGACTCTAATCAAACAATCCTGAAAATCTTGCGGTTAAGTTCTCTGGTAATAAACACTAACACTAACAGAATAATCCTGTAGGGAGAGAATTACAACTAATAATTATAAATTTCACATGGGAGAATCTTTTGAGGTGTTTTAGGATTGCTTGACTGTTTAGGCGATCCTTAAAGGGTTTGACCCTCGCGAAATGAGTATGCTACTTATCGATAGGTAGCCCGCTTACATGATTATTCTTAGTCTGAAGGGTCAATTTTTGAAGATTCAATCTGTTTTAAAGATTAAAAACATAGTTTTCAGCCTGTTTCCCGCTCTGATGATTATTCCCGGTTGTGTCGGTATCGATCAATCTCAAATAGCTGTTCAGAAAAATGTCGCTTCCAGTCAATATCAATCTGAGCTACTTGACCCAGAAGCAAAGGCTTTTTTTTCTTTCAGTGAATTTAGAATGCTTGGCACCGAAGAGCGTTGGGATGAGGCCATTGCTGCTCTTGAACGTGCCATTCGTTTTGATCCCGAATCTGAGTATTTACAGCTGATCCTCTCCCGAGCCTATCTGCACCGGCAACAACCAGAGCGGGCAGCGGCTATTTTGGATGCTCTGTTAGCGAAAAATCCTGAAAATGCTACAGGACACGAGCTAATGGGGGATGTTTTCAGCGTTCAGAAACAGTATCCATTGGCAGTTGACCATTTTCGCCGAGCCGCAGAGCTGAAACCTGAAAGTGCAGTCCTGTCGCTTCGCCTTGCCGTGGCACTTACCCGGACGGGGCAGCAGGATGAGGCTATATCGTTATTGGAGGTGCTGCTTGAAAAACACCCAGATGCTGATCTTGCACGACTTGCTCTGGCACGTCTTTATCTGGGTGAAAAGGATCAGGACAAGGCTTTTGCTGCCTATCGTCAGTTACTGGAACAGCAGCCAGATGAGCTGTCGGTGGTACTCGAGTTTGGAAAATTATTGGAGCAGGAGAATTCTGCTGCTGCTCTTGAATTATATCAATCCTTCATTGTCAGAAATCCCCGGGCGGCAGCAGTCAGACAACGGCTGGCACAATATTTTCTTCAGCAGAACCAGTTGGACGCAGCATTGGTTCAACTTAAGGCGATCCAGCAGCAGTTTCCCGACAACCAAAAAAACCTGAGTCAAATTGGACTGATCCTGTTGGAACAAAAAAAATGGATTGAGGCTGAGAACACTTTCCGTTTACTCCTGCAATCAGATAATGGCAAAGGCGACAACCGTTATTACCTCTCTATGTCTTTATCGGAGCAGGGAAAAATAGCCGAGGCGATTGCTGTTTTGGAGCCACTGAGCAAGGATTCACCAATTTACACTGAATCAGCATTACAGCTAGCCTATTTGTATAAACGGTTGAATCAGAACGATCATGCCATTTTAATTTTGCAGGAGTTGCTCACTCAGGGGACAGAGCGCAAGGACTTATATTATTATCTTGTGGTTTTTCTCGATGACAGTGGCGACTATGCGCGGGCTCTTGATATAGCTCTCGCCGGGGTGGAGAAGTACCCGGAAGATGTTCAATTGCTTTACCAACTCGGGGCAATCTATGAAAAGCTGGGTCAGCACCAGGCAGCGACAGGGACAATGGAAAAAATTCTATCCCTGGATGATGCCCACCCTGATGCCTTGAATTTCCTTGCTTACGGACAGGCGGAGAACGGGGTTGATCTTGAACTGGCACTGTCCCGAGCAGAAAGAGCGTTGGCGCTAAAACCCAGTGGTTATATTGTTGATACTCTGGGATGGGTATATTTTAAGCTGGGGCGTTATCCTGAAAGTCGTGAACAGCTTGAAAAAGCGGTTAAATTACATCCTGAAGACGCGGTGATTCAGGAGCACCTTGGGGATCTGTATCGGGCCATGAATCTACGGCAGGAGTCAGAATCAGCCTATCGGGAAGCGTTAAAGTTAGAACCCGGTTCGACACAAGTTGAAGATAAACTCAGACAGCTGCTCCTGGAGGAAAATTGATGCGTTGCTTGATTGTATTCCTGCTTATTTTTTTGAGCGGTTGTATCCATCGCCCTGAACCGATCTGGACTGATATTCCTACGGCACAGGAGCTGTTGGATAGCGTCTCTGCAAATGCGAGCCGTTATACAGCGTTGGATGCTACAGCAAAAGTCTCCTTGACCACTGGGCTTAAGTATTTCCCCAGTCAGCAGTTTCTGCTATTGCAAAAACCGGATCATTTGCGGACCGATGTCCTGAACGGATTTGGTTTGCTGTTGCTCCAGCTTGCCTCTGACGGTGAAACTCTGTCAGTGTTTCTTAATACGACCGTTCCCGGGCGGTTTTTCCGTGGCCCAGCCAGCTATAAAAATCTTTATCGATTTACCAAGGTTCCCCTCGCGGTAGAAGATTTACTTGCCCTGTTGTTGTATGGACCGCCGCTGATTGCTCATCAGGACAGCACCATTACGGTGTCGGCAAAGTTTTTGACATTGACTCTGTCCGGTCACAATAATAATCGTCAGGAATTGCTTTTTAATCGGCAGTTTAAGCTGATTGGTTGTCGCTATTTTACCGATAAAGAGAACTATCTTGCTGTCGATTATCAGAAGTTTTCCGATAAAAATCAGTTTCCACAACGGATCAAAATTATGATGCCACTGGAGAAGATTCGGGTTAAACTTGAACTCTCCGAGCTGAAGATCAACACAAGTATTGATCCGATCCGGTTTTCTTTAAAGAAACACGCGAACCTCCCGATTGAAGAGTTTCCTGAATGAGCTGGGATAAACCAATGCAAAATATTTTTTACCGGAACACTCTGTTGATTCTTTTCGTTATGGTATTCCTTAGTGGCTGTGAAAACCGTAATGAGTCCAGCCATCCTGGGGTTCAGGAGGTATTGATCCCGGAGTATGGCGACACTTTTATTGAATCTTCAATTGGAGATGCCAGTACTCTGCTACCAGTTCTGGCTTCTGATTCTGCATCGAGTGAGATCAACGGCCTGATTTATAATGGGCTGATTCGTTATGATAAGGATTTGCAGGTAGAGGGAGAGTTGGCCGAATCCTGGGAAATCTCAGAAGATAATTTGACCATCACTTTTCACCTGCGTAAGGGGGTCACCTGGCATGATGGAGCACCATTTACTTCCGCTGATGTAAAATTCAACTATCAACTTTACATCGATCCCAAAACTCCGACCGCTTATGCTGAATCGTTCAAACAGGTGACCGGAATAGAGACCCCTGATCCCGATACTTTTATTGTTCACTATGACAAACCGT
The DNA here is from genome assembly GCA_964526315.1 of uncultured Geobacteraceae bacterium. Classification (GTDB taxonomy): domain Bacteria; phylum Desulfobacterota; class Desulfuromonadia; order Desulfuromonadales; family Geopsychrobacteraceae; genus Desulfuromusa. The sequence continues at coordinate 8,303 of CAZGKZ010000016.1, read as the reverse complement.
ATGCCCCGGCTTTAATGAGTTGGGCGATGTCAATTCATCCCCGTCATCTGCTGGAAGGGAAAGAGATCACCAAAAGTCCTTTGGCGCGTCAGCCGATTGGGACCGGCCCCTACCGTTTTTCCGAGTGGGTCGGAGGGGAGAAAATTGTTCTGGAATCAAATCCGGACTATTTTGAGGGGCAACCTTATCTTAAGCGGGTTGTCTACCGAATCATTCCCGACATCTCTACCCAGTTTCTTGAGTTGCAAACTGGCAGCCTTGATTACATGGGCCTTTCCCCGTTACAGTTTGATCGACAGACGGATACTCCCGCATTTAGACGTTTGTATAATAAATACCGTTATTTGAATTTCGGTTATACTTACCTTGGCTATAACTTGAAACACCCCATTTTTCAGGATAAACGGGTCAGGCAGGCGCTTTCCTACGCTATCAACAAACAGGAACTTATTGATGGTGTTCTCCTCGGCTATGGTAGGGTGGCAACCGGACCGTATAAGCCTGACACATGGGTTTATAATAATGATGTGCCGAAATACGGGTATAACCCGGAGAAAGCCCGACAGCTTCTAGCTGCAGCCGGTTGGCAGGATCATGATGGTGATGGCATTCTGGATAAGGATGGGAGGAAGTTTTCCTTTACGATTGTGACCAATCAAGGCAATGACTTGCGTTCAAAAACCGGTGAAATTATTCAACGCCGTTTCAAAGAGATAGGTGTCGAGGTCAAATTGCGGATTATTGAATGGGCGACGTTTCTGAAAGAATTTATCAACCCGGGCAATTTTGATGCGACAATCCTTGGCTGGACGGGTGGTCCTGAACCGGATCAGTACAATATCTGGCATTCGAGTAAGACTGGTCCACGGGAGCTGAATTTCATTGGGTTTAAAAATGCTGAGGTTGACCGTCTGCTGGAAAAAGGGCGGCGGGTTTTTGATCAACAACAGCGTAAAGTTTTTTATGACCGTTTTCAGGAAATACTGGCAGAAGAGCAACCTTACACTTTTCTCTATATTGGTGAAGCGTTGCCGGCTGTGTCGAAACGATTTCGTGGGGTAAAGCCGGCACCGGCTGGAATCCGCTATAATTTCAACAAATGGTTTGTCCCTAAAAATGAGCAGAAATATGCCCGTTGAGATAGCTTTTTGATGAGAATTCTATGTTGATCTACATTGCTAAACGTCTATTGCTTTTGCTGCCATTACTGTTAGGGATCACGCTGATTTCATTTGTGGTGATCCATCTGGCGCCCGGTGAGCCGACAGATATGCAAACTCAGCTTAACCCCCAGGCAAGCTCTGAACTTCAAGATCGGTTACGTGCAGAATATGGGCTGGACCAACCTCTTTATGTCCAATATGGAAAGTGGCTGTCGCGATTGTTACAACTTGATTTCGGGGAGTCTTTTGCGGCTGACCGCCGACCGGTTCTGGATAAAGTCCTGGAGCGTCTGCCCATAACTATTCTCCTCAATGTTCTTTCGATTGTGCTGATTCTTGGTGTGTCGATTCCGTTGGGAATTATTTCGGCAATCCAGCGGAATTCCGGGTTTGATCGGACCACGACAATTCTGGTTTTTACCGGTTTTGCCATGCCGTCATTCTGGTTGGCTCTCCTCCTTATGGATTGGTTCGGGGTCCGTTTGGGAATTCTACCTGTTTCCGGATTGAAGTCCCTTGGCTATGAATATTTAAGTTGGGGAGAGCAGATTCTCGATCGGATCAGCCATTTAATTCTCCCGGTATTTGTTTCGGCTATCGGTGGTCTAGCTGGCTTCTCCCGTTATATGCGCTCTAATATGTTGGAGGTGATCCGTCAGGATTACATTTTGACCGCACGAGCCAAAGGGTTGTCAGAACGGACTGTCATTTATAAGCACGCTCTCCGTAACGCATTATTACCGGTTATCACTATCCTGGGGCTCTCGGTACCGGGATTAATTGGCGGCAGTGTGATTTTTGAGACGATATTTGCGATCCCCGGAATGGGAAAACTTTTTTATGATGGTGTTATGATGCGAGATTATCCGTTGATCATGGGAATCTTGGTCATGGGGGCGGTCCTGACATTATTTGGAAACCTGTTGGCTGATATTTGCTATGCTCTTGCCGATCCGCGGATCCGGCACAGTCAGCAGAGTGGGGGCTCAAACTAATGGAGAAAATCAGGAAAGAGGGTGGAAACTATGCAAAGTAATGCAAATCGGTTGGGAGAAATGTTGCTGGAGGCAGGACTGATTGATCAGTTTCAACTTGAATCAGCACTTTCACTCCAACGGAACCTGGGTGGCCAAATTGGTAGTGCCCTGATTAAGCTTGGTTACCTGCCCGAGGAGACGATTCTGGAATTTCTGGAAGCGCAAGTAAAATATGCTCGTGTTTCTCTACTGGAACTTGAAATACCAGCGCAACTGATGGCACTGCTACCGATTGAGCGGATGATGGAATTGATGGTTCTGCCGATTGAACTACGAAAAACCGGTAATGAAAAACTTTTACATGTTGCGATGACTGACCCGACAAATCTCAAACTGGTTGATGATCTACAATTTGCAACCGGATGTAAAATCATTCCGGTATTAGCTGTTGAAGATGAAATTGAGCAGGCAATAAAGAATAATAGCCCCAAAGAACCGCCTGAACCATCTGAGCTGACTGAACCTGAGGCTGAAGGGAGTGCCATTGATTATGGTGCAGTCGATTTCAGCAGTACCTCCAACGAAGACCCGCGCCTTGATCGATTACTTGAGTTGCTGAAGGAGAAGGGTGTTCTAAGCGTGCTTGATATTGAGCGGGTAAAGTTTAACTGATGATATCACGATCTCGGCGTATTTTTCTTCTTGATGTGGTTTGGCAGCGATTGCGCCATAACCGTATGGCTCTGGTTGGTGGCTCGATTGTTCTGCTGATGTTTCTGATGGCTGCTGCTGCTTCATTCAGCAGTGCTGATCCCGCGGCTATTGATGTTAGTCAGAGCCTGTTGCCGCCAAGCATGGCACACCCTTTTGGAACCGATGATTTGGGCCGGGAGGTGTTTGTCAGGATGCTATATGGGGCAAGAATTTCATTGCTGGTTGGCTTTGTTGCTGTCGGAATTTCAACTGTCATTGGGATTATTCTCGGTGCCCTGGCCGGTTACTATGGCAGTTGGGTTGATGCACTGGTGATGCGTTTTGTTGATATTATGCTCTGTTTTCCAACTTTCTTTTTAATTTTGGCAGTTATCGCATTTCTTGATCCATCAATCTGGAACATCATGATTGTGATCGGGCTGACCAGTTGGATGGGGGTGGCACGCTTGATTCGTGCCGAGTTTCTCAGCTTGCGGCAGCGTGATTTCGTCCTTGCCGCGCAGGCCCTTGGAGCCTCAGATCTAAGGCTTATTTTTCGTCATATTCTCCCTAATGCTATGTCTCCGGTTCTGGTTTCTGCGACTCTTGGCGTTGCAGGGGCTATTCTGACCGAAAGTGCCCTCTCTTTTCTTGGCATCGGGGTTCAACCACCAACCCCTTCATGGGGAAACATGTTGATTATCGGTAAGCAGACCCTTGGCAGTGCCTGGTGGTTATCGGTGATCCCTGGTCTGGCAATTCTGATCACAGTTCTGGGCTATAACCTTCTTGGTGAGGGGGTTCGTGATGCTCTTGACCCGAGGTTGAAAGAGTGACGGTTCAACAACTTTTGGAGCATCGCTTCTCTGCATTAGCTGGAGGTGATTACCCCGCAGTTTATGACAGCTATCACCCTGATGCCCCATTTTTGCAGCAATTTAGCGGTCGTAGTACTTATGTCCGTTTTGCCCGGCAACAGCTCAGTGATATTAAAATTAAAAACTGGTCCTGCTTGAACCGGCGGGTGGTCAATGAATTGCAGCTGGAAGTGCTCCTGGTGATGGAGATAGTCACTGAGTCTACCTCCCAGTTTTTTTATGAACTTGCCTTGTTGATTGAAACCGATAGTGGGTGGCGTTACCATTCTGCACAGAAATTGGGAACCGATGACTATCCCGGCCCACCGAACCAAATCGATTTTTGCCATTTCGATAACGCAGCACAAAAGATCCGTTTTTAAAAACAGCAAAAATAGGTTGAAGATGTTTAGTTTGTTAGGTTTTTAACCCTGACAACATTCAGCCTAAACTGCCTATTACCTGAGTTTACTATGCCAGAATTACCTGAAGTTGAAACGACCCTCCGGGGGATTGCCCCGCAGGTGACCGATCGTACCATCCTTGAATGTGTATTCCGAACCGCTAAATTGCGCTGGCCACTCGATCCCGATCTGTGCCACGTCCTCCCCGGACAAAAAATCTGCAAGGTTGAGCGGCGGGCAAAATATCTGCTGTTATGCTGTGATCACGGGACGATCATTCTCCATTTGGGGATGTCGGGCAGTTTAAGGATTGTTCCGGCCGGGACAACGGAACAGAAACATGATCATGTTGATCTGATTTTTACCGATGGGCAATCTCTCCGTTTGACCGATCCCCGCAAATTTGGTGCCTTCATTTATACCGATTCTAATCCCTACAGCCACAAATTACTTTGTCACCTTGGACCGGAACCGCTGACCGATATTTTTAGCGGGGAGTATCTTTATACTCGTTCTCGAGGGAGAAAGCTGACGGTTAAGCAGTTCATTATGGAGCAGAAGACGGTTGTTGGAGTGGGGAATATTTATGCGAGTGAGTCCCTGTTTCGTGCCGGTATCCGTCCCGATCGGGCAGCGGGGAGAGTTGGTTTTAAGCGTTATGAAGTGCTGGTGGGTGCAATCAAAGAAATTTTGCTTCAAGCTATCGACGCCGGTGGGACTACGATCAATGATTTCAGCCAGGCGGACGGTAAACCGGGATATTTTACCCAACAATTACAGGTGTACGGACGCTGTGGGGAGTCCTGCCCAAGCTGTGGTGATCCGGTTCGCAGCCAACGTTTGGGGCAGCGTTCAACGTTTTTTTGTCCGAAATGCCAAGTCTGATGGAGTCGAGAATGATGAATCAGTTTTCTTTTCAGTTTTCTTATCGGGTTGGGGTTGCTGACATCAATTATGGTGGGCATGTCGCAAATTCTGCGGTGCTGAATTTTTTTCAGGATGCCCGGATTGCTTATCTGGCGAACCTTGGACCCTATTCTGAAATAGATCTTGGTGGCTGTGGATTGATCATGCCCGAGGCCCATGTTTTTTTTCGTAAAGAGATGTTTCTCGGTGACCAATTGCAGATCGGGGTTAAATCTCACAATTTGAAACGTTCCAGCTGGGTGATGGAGTACCGGATTGAACGTGCTGCTGAATTGACAGCGGAGGGTGAAACTCAACTGCTTTGTTTTAATTACACTACGCGAAAAGCCTGCCGTATTCCTGCTGAGTTTCGTTTGCTGTTGATAGACTTTGAAGAGTTAGAAAAGTAAACATTTAAAAATGCTTGAAATAGCATTTTCCGACAATTCTCTGTTGATGAAACTGTATTGGCATTCTGTAACTTTCAAGAGGGCTTTCTGCCTTGACGAAAGCCGGCCTCTGAGGGTATCGTGCGGCTCCAAATAATGCGATAAAGGATTGAAAATCATGGAAGAACTTAACGAATTATTGCAACAGCGGCGTGCCAAAGTTGAGAGCTATCAAGCCGATGGTATCAACCCTTTTGCCAATGATTTTGTGGTGACACATACTGCTCAGCAGATACTTGATGCCCATGCGGTTGATGACAAGCAGACGCTTGAGGAAACGGAACTCACTTATCGGGTCGGTGGCCGAATTATGGCCCGCCGTGATTTTGGTAAGGCGGCATTTTTGCAATTGCAGGATGGGAGTGGCCGGTTACAGATTTACGTCGCCCGTAATCAGGTGGGGGAGGCGGCTTTTGAGCAATTTAAGAAGTTTGATATCGGTGATATTGTTGGTGTGTCCGGTGCCCCATTCCGAACAAAAACAGATGAACTTTCGGTGCGAGCTGCTGAAATTCGGTTATTGACCAAGTCTCTCCTGCCGTTGCCGGAGAAGTGGCACGGTTTGACCGATGTAGAAACCCGCTATCGGCAACGCTATCTCGATCTGATTGTTAATCCTGACGTTCGGAAGGTGTTTCGTCAACGTAGCCAGATTGTTAGTCTGATCCGTGAGTACATGCTTGCTGATGATTATCTGGAAGTTGAAACCCCGATGATGCATCAAGTTGCCGGTGGCGCAACCGCTAAACCCTTTGTGACCCACCACAATAGCTTGAAAATGGATATGTTCTTGCGGATAGCCCCAGAACTTTATCTGAAGCGCCTGGTGGTTGGTGGTTTTGACCGGGTGTTTGAGATCAATCGTAACTTCCGTAATGAGGGGATTTCTATTCAGCATAACCCGGAATTTACAATGATGGAATTCTATCGTGCCTATGCAACCTATGACGATATGATGAATTTCACTGAAGAGCTCATTTGCCACATCGCAAAAGTTGTCTGTGGTGGCTTGGTTATCCCCTATGGAGAAAAAGATGTTGATTTAACCCCGCCGTGGGACCGTCTCACCTTGAAAGAGTCGATTGTTAAATATGGCAGTATCGAGATGGCAGTACTTGAGAACCGGGATCAATCTTTTGCCTATGCCAAGTCGCTTGGATTGGAACTAGATGATCGAATCGGGCACGGTAAGTTATTGGCAGAAATCTTTGATGAGGTGGTGGAGCCAAAGCTTTGGCAGCCCACCTTCATCACTGAATACCCAACTGAAATTTCACCGTTATCACGTAAAAATGATTTGAATCCCGATATCGTTGATCGGTTCGAACTGTTTATCGTCGGTCGTGAGCTGGCTAATGCATTTTCAGAGTTAAATAATCCGATCGATCAGAAAGAGCGATTTCTTCAACAACTTGAAGAGAAAGCGGCCGGGGATGAAGAGGCTCATGGGATGGATGAAGATTACATCCGGGCGCTGGAGTACGGGTTGCCACCTACAGCTGGCGAGGGGATCGGTATTGACCGTCTGGTGATGTTGCTGACCAATTCTGCCTCAATTCGTGATGTGATTCTGTTTCCACAATTACGCCCTGAAGTCAGCTGATTTTGAGCTGCGACGGATAATAATGTCTTACGAATGGTTTATCGGTCTCCGCTATTTACGTGCCAAGCGGAAGCAGACCTTTATTTCAGTAATCTCCTTCATTTCAATTGCCGGTGTGACCCTCGGGGTTGCCGCTTTGATTTTAGTTCTGGCGGTGATGACTGGTTTCACCGATGGAGTGCGTCGTCAGATCCTCGGCAATGTTCCCCATGTGCTGATTCAGAGTTTCGATGAGGGGATCGATAATCCGCAGGCACTGGTGGAAGCCGCAGAACAGACCCCACATGTTCTCTCCGCCTCCCCCTTTGTTTCTAAAGAGGCGATGTTGCTATCCCGGGGAAATGTCTCAGCGGTCAGTGTTAAGGGGGTTGAACCCGAACATAAAATATTTTCTCAACCACTACTGACTCAGGATGGTCAATCTGTCACAAAGCATTTTTTCAACAATGATGCTGCGCGCCCTGGAATTATTATCGGCCTTGATACCGCAAGCAGCTTAGGTGTTTCTGTCGGTGACTCAATCAATGTCATCCCGCCACTATTTACCATGACTCCCTTCGGTATGATCCCGAAAATGAAACCTTTTCAGGTGATGGGTATTTTTGAAAAACAGAGCAGTCTGGTTGATAGTTTTTATGCCTATATCCCATTAACTGTTGCACAGCACTTTTTTGATTTGGAAGGGATTGTCAGTGGGATTGAGCTTGAAGTTGATCGTTACGAACGGGCTCCCCAGGTTGCAGACTCTTTGAGTGCTAAATTTGGTTTTCCTACCGTTATTCGACCTTGGCAAAGTATTTATGGCTCTTTCCTGTCAGCTCTTAAGCTGGAAAAATTAGGTCTGTTTATTATCCTGGGAATTATCGTTCTGGTTGCTGCATTTAATATTGCCACAACTCTGATCATGGTGGTGATGGAAAAAAATCGTGACATTGCCATTCTTCGGGCCATGGGTGCCAACGCGCGAAGTATTATGAAAATTTTTATGCTCGAAGGTTTCATTATTGGCACTGTAGGGACAGGGCTGGGAACCGCCCTCGGAGTTTTCCTGGCGACCTATGCTGACGTTACAATTAAATTTATTGAACGAACCTTTGGTATCCGGATCTTTGATCAAGCTGTTTATGGGATGGAACATTTCCCTTCGGATATTGTCCTCAGTGATGTTGTTGTTGTCATGGTGATGGCGATGAGTATTTGCTTGCTGGCAACGATCTATCCCGCCTGGAGAGCTTCACGCATGGATCCGAC